>NZ_CP115757.1:2657500-2937500 GCF_027912675.1 Paracoccus sp. SCSIO 75233
CAGGAACGCGAGAGCCTTGGCCCGACCGGCGTCGGCAACGGCGTCGCCCTGCCTCATGCGCGGCTGCACGGGCTGCCCTCGGTTGCGGGGGTTTTCGTAAAGCTGGAAAAACCGCTGGATTTCGACGCGGTCGACCGGCAGCCCGTCGATCTGGTCTTTGCCCTGCTGGCGCCCAAGGGCAGCGGCGTGGACCATCTGAAGGCACTTGCACTGGTGTCCCGGACGCTCAGGGACGCGGATCTGCGCGATAAGCTGCGGGCGAATAACGACGCGGCGGCGCTGCATGCCATTCTGTCCTCGGGTCCGGGGGTACAGGCGGCGTGATTTGGCGTTAAGCCGATTCGCCCCTATATTCGTCAGATACAGCAGGAGGACTGTTCAATGACGAAAACCTTGACCGATCACGAGCGCAGCACCGGTAATGGCCGCGTGCGTTCTTATGTGACGCAGGAACGGAAATCGGGCATCCACCCCTCAATTGCAGCGCTACACCGCCGCCCGCATGGCCGCGATGGCGATGACAGCCGCAAAACCAGCGAATACGCCCGGATCGAGCGCGGCCGCGAGACCTGATCAAGGCAGCGCCGTTTTCGCGCGTTTCCACACTTTCCGCATCAGCCCCGGCAGGTCGCTGGGGCTGAAATCGTTCAGATCGACCCATTCCTGTGCAGAACCCGTCCGCAATTGCTCGCCGATGCGCGCCACCCGCACCTCCATATCCAGCGAGAAATGGGTGAAGACATGGTTAACCGGATCGAGCCGCTGCCAATCCGCCTTCACCGGAGGGGCCGCCTCCGTCCCGTCCCAACCGGCTGACGGGAAAGCCAGCGTTCCGCCCAGCAGACCCTTTGGCGGGCGGCGTTCCAGCAGGATACGCTCCCCGCTCAGCACAACCCAGGCCACGCCCTCGCGCCGGGGCTTGGCGGGTTTCGCCGCACGGCGGGGCAGGTCTGCGGCGATCCCTTGGGCACGGGCGTCGCATTTCTGGACAAGCGGGCAGATCGCACAGGCCGGATTGCGCGGCGTGCAGATCGTCGCGCCGAGATCCATCATCGCCTGCGCGAAATCGCCGGGCCTCTGCTGCGGGGTCAGGGTCTCCGCCAGCTTCACAAGCTCGGGCTTGGCGGCGGGCAAGGGCGTCTGCACAGCAAAGAGGCGCGCGACCACCCGTTCGACATTGCCATCCACGACCGTTTCCGGCTGATCATAGGCAATCGCCGCAATCGCAGCCGAGGTGTAAGGGCCGATCCCCGGCAGCGCCTGCAGGCCCGCCCGCGTGGCAGGGAACGCCCCGCCCGAAGCCACCACCTGCCGCGCGCAGGCCAGCAGATTGCGGGCGCGGGCGTAGTAGCCAAGCCCGGCCCATTCCGCCATCACCTGCTCGTCACGCGCGGCGGCAAGATCGCCCACGCCGGGCCAGAGCGTCGTGAAACGCTCGTAATACGCCTTGACCGCTGCAACCGTCGTCTGCTGCAACATGATCTCTGACAGCCACACCCGATACGGATCGGCCCGCCCCTGCCCGGGCGGCACCCGCCACGGAAGCTGGCGCGCATGGCGGTCATACCAGGCCAGAAGCTCGGGCGCGATTTCACGCATGGTTCACGGTTTTTTTGATCTGGCTCACTGGCATCCCGGTCGCGG
This sequence comes from Paracoccus sp. SCSIO 75233, assembly GCF_027912675.1. Classification (NCBI taxonomy): domain Bacteria; kingdom Pseudomonadati; phylum Pseudomonadota; class Alphaproteobacteria; order Rhodobacterales; family Paracoccaceae; genus Paracoccus; species Paracoccus sp. SCSIO 75233. Next base: position 2,659,145 of record NZ_CP115757.1, read on the forward strand.
CTTGATACTATGCACATGTTTTTAACTGCGGAGCGCCGCATGTCACAGCCCCCTCGCAGATCGCGCGGGTTCCGGCAGGCCGCCAGCCTTGTCGCCGCACCGATCCGAAGCGCCGCCGAGGGGCGGGGTTTCGCCGTGGCGCGGTTGCTGACCCATTGGGAGGAAACCGTCGGGCCGGAAACCGCAGCCCGCGCGCGCCCGGTGAAGATATCGCATTCCCGTGGCAGCTTCGGCGCGACCCTGACCCTGCTGACGACCGGGGCCCATGCGCCGCTGCTGGAAATGCAGCTTCCCCAGATCCGTGACCGGGTGAACGCCTGTTACGGTTATAACGCCGTGTCCCGGGTCAAGCTGACCCAGACCGCGCCAACCGGCTTTGCGCAAGGTCACGCACAACTCGGACAGCCCCGTCAGGCACCATCCGCCCCGGACCCGGAAACCCGCCGTGCCGCCGCTGCCCTGGCCGCAGGAATAGACGACCCCGATCTGCAAGCCGCCCTGACGCGTCTGGCAGAGCTCAAACTGGCCCGCGAGGGCCGAAAAAACCGAAAGGCCTGTTTATGAGCTTCGAACTTCGTTACCTTCTGTCCGTCTCGATTTTCTCGGCGGCGCTCGCAATGCCCGCATTGGCGCAAGACAGCGCGGCGGAGGCAGACAATGCCGAAGCGCAGGCAACCGAAACCGCGCCGGCAGAAGCCGCCGAGGCGGAAGCCGTGGAGCCGGTGATCCTCGACGATCTGTTTCTGGGCGAAGAAACCGCGCCGCTGACGATCTATGAATATGCCAGCTTCACCTGCCCGCATTGCGCGAATTTCCATGTCGAGAGCTTTCCGAAGCTGAAGGCCGAATATATCGACACCGGCAAGGTCCGCTTTGCGCAGCGGGACGTGTATTTCGATCAGGTCGGGCTGTGGGCCGGTATCCTCGCCCGCTGTGAGGAGGACAAGTTCTACCCGATCGCCGACATGCTGCTCAGCGAGCAGAACGACTGGATGAGTGCCGCGAATGGCGAGGAGCTGGTCGGCTCACTGCGCAAGATCGGCGCGAAGGCGGGGATGACGCCCGAGCAGATCGATGCCTGCTGGGCCGATGAGACCCGCGTCGAAAACCTTGTCGCGACGTTCCAGAAAAACGCGACCGAAGACAATATCGAAGGCACCCCGACCTTCGTCATCGGTGGCGAGCTGGTCCAGAACCAGCCTTGGGAAGACCTCAAGGCCGTCATCGACGAGAAGCTGGCCGAGGCTGATACCGGCGAAGCTGCGGCGGAATAAACTGCCATATCAGGCGATCACGCGATCCGGGCGGTTTCGTATCGGCCGGATCAGCCGGCTTCGCGGGCGTCTTTCATCAGCGGTTGCAGCAACGCGTCCAGCCCCGCCCAATCGTCAAGCTCAAGCCGGACCGGAACCGCCAGAACATGCCGCCGGAAATCTGGTGGCAGACGAACGGCGTCCTTCTCTGTCGTGACAAGCTGTGCGCCGGTCAGATGCGATTCCGTGGCCAGGCGCTGGATCAGGGCGGTTGTGAAGGGCTGGTGATCCTCAAGCGCCTCCGCCCTTACGACATCCGCGCCGAGGTCGCGCAGCGTGGCGAAGAATTTCTCCGGATGGCCGATCCCGGCGAAGGCCAGCACCCGCTGATCCGCCCAGTCGATGCCGGTCTGAAGCGGCCGCAATGCGCCGCGAAAATGCGGCAAATCGATCGCATCGCCCCAAGCCTTGTCGAACCGCGCCTGCATTGCGTCCGGCCCGATGGAGATGACCGCATCGGCGCGTGACAGCCCTTTGGACACCGGCTCCCGCAGCGGACCCGCAGGAAGGCAAAGCCCGTTGCCGAACCCCTTCGCCGCGTCAACGACGACAAGCGAAATATCATGATGAAGCGCCGGGTCCTGAAACCCGTCATCGAGAAGGATGATCTGCGCGCCATCCGCGACGGCGGCCTGCGCACCGGCCTTCCGGTCATCCGCAACCCAGACCGGCGCGAAGGCCGACATCAGCAGCGGCTCATCACCCACCTGATCGGCAGTATGTTCCCGCTCGCTGACGCGCGTCGGTGCCTTGATCGTTCCGCCAAAACCCCGGCTGACAATCTGAACTGCGATATCTTTCGCCAGAAGATGCTGGGCCAGCGCGATCACGGTCGGGGTCTTGCCGGTCCCGCCAGCATTGATATTACCCACGCAGATCACCGGAACACCGACACGCGCCCGCGCGCCCTTGCCAAGCCGCCGCGCCGTCCCGGCAGCGTAAATCCCGCCGAGAGGTCGCAGCAATTGCGCCGACAGCGATGCCGGACGACGAAACCAGAAGGCGGGGGCGCGACGGCTCATTCAAATTCTCCTTCCACAGCATCGCGCACGGCATGCGCGATCCGGCTGGCAACCCCGGCACCACCCGTCGCCAGCTCCCACCCATTTGTCGCCAGAATTGCCGCCTGATCCGGGGCGAGCAGTCTGACGACCGCTTCGGCAAGCTGTTGCGGTCGCTCGATCCGGCAGGCGGCACCGGCAGCGTCGATCTGGGTCCATTCCGGTGCATAGATACCAAGCTGCGGGCCATGAATCGCCGCGGAGCCGAGCGAAGCCGCCTCGAACGGATTACGCTGGGCGTTGAGCGGGCCTTCAAGGGTTGTGCCCATGAAGCAGACCGGCGCCATGCGATACCACAGCCCGATCTCGAAGACATCGTCGACGAGGTAGACATTTACTTCCTCGGTCGGGTCTTCATCTTCCGCACGCTGCGCCACGATCAGCCCGGCTTCGGTCATCCGGGCCGCCATTCCGGCAGAGCGGCGTGGATCGGCGGGCAGCGCAATCAACAAGGCCCGGTGGCTATAGCGCAGCAGGGTAAGCTGCGCCTCGATGATGGCATGTTCCTCCGCCTCATTCACACATGCGGCAAGCCAAAGCTGGCGGCCAGCGAACGCCTCGGCCAGTGAATTCCGTTCGACTTCGTTATGCGGCAGCGGCGTATGTGCGGCGGTCAGGGGGCCGACCATTTCCAGCCGCTCGGACGGGATACCACGCTGCAATGCGGCGTCGAGACTACCGCGATCAGGCAGCAACAACCGGGTGACCCGGCTGAGACCCGTCCGCTGCGAAAAGGGTTTGAAGACATCGCCAAATGTCCGGGGCCGGATGCGTGCCTCGGCTAGGATCACGGGAATATCCTCCGCCTCCGCGACCTCGATCAGCATATTGGGCAATTCCGCACCGATCAGAAGAATGACGTCCGGTTGCAGCAGCTTCAGATATCCCTCGATCTGGCTGCGTGTCGATGCAGGCTCCGGGATCGCGGCATCCGTCTTCGCAACCTTTGGCACACTGCCTTCGGCACGGCTGACGACGACACGCAATCCCAACTGGTGAAGCTGATCCAGAAGCTGACCCATGACCGGCGAAAGCGCCGCCTCCGCCGGGTTGTCATGATCGTAACCCGCCCCGATCCGCATCCAGACCAGATCACCGTCGCCCGGGGGCAAGCTCAGCTCGGGCAGGGGCCGGGCAGCCGTTGGTGCCGCAGGGCCGAGAACGCGGCGAAGCCAGCCACTGCCCCCACTGCCCGAGCCGGTTGTCATCAGCTGCCCAGCTCTGCCGTCGGGCTGGTTTCACGCTCCTCATCCATCAGCCTGTGAAGATGCGCGATGAAATAGCGGGTCTGGGCACTGTCCACGGTGCGTTGCGCGGCAGCTTTCCACGCGGCTTGTGCCGAGGCGAAATCGGGAAATACGCCGACCACATCGATGGCTGAGGTGTCGCGGAATTCGGTGCCATCAAGTTCGGTCAGTTCGCCGCCGAACACGAGATGAAGCCGCTGGGTCATGAAAATCTCTCCTGCTGAATTTCGATGCGCGGACCCTAAGCGCCCCGACCGGCTGACGCAATCGCGACATCCCCTCGCAGAAGCGCTGCGGCGATCAGCGCAGGAACCTCTGGCGCCAGCCCTATGGGCGGCAGGCAGGGACCGTCGAACCCGGCCTCCGTCAGCGCCGTGGGAATATCGTCCGTGACATGCTCCGCCCGGGTGGCGAAGAACGGCAACGCAATCGCCTGCGGCCCGAGATCGCGCGCGGCGTCGGCCAGAAACGGTGCTTCCTCGATATAGGCAGTCACCACCTTGCCGATGCGGGGACGCAGCTTCTCCGCCATCGCCTCGTTGCCGTTGGCCGAACCACGCGCCCGTTGCGAGCCGTGGGCGATCAGCAGCAGCGTCGTATCCCGCGCCTGCCAGCCTCGCCGCGCCATCTCCCCCGCCAGCTTTGCCGCGCAAAGGTCAGGCAGCGCCGGATCGGTGCCGAAGGGGCGCAGGACCGTCGCCGTTGCCCCGCCAGCCCCCGCCAGACGACGCGGCAATTCAGTGCCGGTGAACCAACCTTCCGCCATGAACATCGGATAGACCAGCGCGCCCGGTGCCGCCTGAACCGCCCGCGCCAGCGCATCCGGTGCGGCCAGTGTCGCCCCAATAACCTGCCGGTCGGCACAGTCGGCGACCTGCGCCGCCAGCGCCTCGATCGCCTGTTGCTGGGGGCCGGGGTCCGAGGGCTGACCATGTGCGACGATGATAACAGGGCGCGGCATGCTGGTGTCCGTTTCTGGATTTGGATAAGGCTGCATCAGCCAAACACGCGCCACGCGCAATCACAAGACGGGGGACAAAATGTCCGGCTGGGCAGAGTTCATCGCCGCGTTCATCGCCTTCCTTGCGGCGCATATCATTCCGATGCACCCGAAGCTGAAAGCCGCGATCACCTCCGCACTCGGCAGGCGGGGCTATATCGTCCTGTTCAGCCTGCTGTCGCTCGGCCTGCTCTACTGGCTGCTGATGGCCGCCGGGCGCGCGCCTTATGTCGAGATCTGGCCGCAGGCGGTCTGGCAACGCTGGCTGGTCAATATCGCCATGCCGGTCGCGATCCTGCTGACCGTCTTCGCTGTCGGTGCGAAGAACCCGTTTGCATTTGGCGGACATGCCGAGGGGTTCGACCCCGAGCGTCCGGGCATTGTCGGGCTGACCCGGCATCCGCTGATGTGGGCCTTCGCGATCTGGGCCGGAGCGCATTTGCTGGCGAATGGCGATCTGGCGCATGTGCTGCTGTTCGGCCCGCTTCTGGCGTTCGCTTTGTCGGGCGTCTTTGCCGCCGAGAGACGGGCGCGGCGCGCATTGCCGGACTTCGACCGTCTCGCCGCACATAGCTCGCTCTGGCCCGGGGCGGCGTTGCTGTCAGGCCACTGGCGTCCGCGCCGCTGGCCCTCCCTCATCCGGCTGTTGATCGCCGCCGTTATCTGGGCGGCGCTGCTGCATCTTCATCCCGCCGTGATCGGTGTGTCGCCGCTGCCCTGAAGCCGGAACAGATCGGGGATCGTGTCACGCCCCTCCAACACCAGATCCGCCGTCATCCGCGCCATGACCGGGGCCATGCCGAAGCCGATCTTGAAGCCGCCATTCGCGACAAAATGCCCCGCCCGCCCCGGCCATGCACCCAGCAACGGCGCACGGGACCGGGCGCGCGGGCGTATTCCAGCCCAGCAAGACAGCACCTCTGCGTCCTTCAGCTCCGGGCAGGTGGCACGGGCATTTGTGATCACATCATCAAGCAGGGTATCGACGCCCGTATGCTCGTATTGGTTTTCGGAGGTTGAACCGACCCCGACCGTACCATCGGCATGGGGCACGATATGCAGCCCCTCGGCATAGACCTGCGGCGTATCGGGTGCCGGGAACCGCAGCGAAGCGCTTTGGCCCTTCACCCCCTGCCCGATTTTGCGCCCGAGATCGCAGCTCAGCATCTCCAGCCCCGGCGTGCCGGTTGCCCAGATCGCCGGTGTCGCGACAGCATCAGGTGTCGCGTGCTGGCCGGTCGCGATCTCCCCACCCTTGGCACGGATTGCAGCGGCAAGCGCCGCGCCCGCTTGCCTTGGTGACAGGCGGGCGGTCAGGTCATCCATCAGCCACCAGCCATCCTCGCTTCGCGGGATCAATGCCGCTTCGGGTGCCTGAGTCAGCCACATCCGCGCCGCGCCCTGCCAGTGCCGCGCCGCGCCATCGACACGCGCGCGCAGCTTGTCGAGATCCGCCAAAGCTACGGCCTGAATGCGCCCCGTGCGGGCATAGCCGGGATCGACCCCGCCTGCCTGCGCCACCTCATCCCAGAACGAAGCCGCGCCGAGCAGGCTGTCGAGCTGCAGCTGCTTCTTCAGGTTCCAGCTTTCCGGCGCATGCGGGGCGAGCGCGCCGACCGTCCCCCCAGAGGAACCTGCACCGATGCGATCCGCCTCCACCACCCGGACGGATGCGCCGCGCCGGGTCAGTTCCCACGCGACGCTCAGCCCCGCGATGCCCGCTCCGATCACCGTGATGCTTGCCATTGCTGCGCCCTTTCGTCATTCCGCTGGTGAAGGAGTTACCCGCGATGCGCGATCAGGACCAGACGCCCGAGTTGAACTGGCGTGACGGCAATGTGCCCGTCTCGACCCGTTTCGACGATCCTTATTTCAGCCTCGCAGGCGGGCTGGACGAGACGCGGCATGTGTTTCTGCGCGGCAATGATCTGCCCGAACGGTTGCAACCGGGGTTTCATGTTGCGGAACTGGGTTTCGGCACCGGGCTGAACCTGCTGGCACTTGCGGAGATCGCGGATCAGCCGACGCGCTTCACAAGCTTCGAGGCGTTTCCGATGGATGCCGCCCAGATGGAGCGCGCGCATGAGGCGTTTCCCGAACTCGCCACACTGTCGCGGGAGTTGCGCGACGGTTATCCGGCGCGGCGCTTTATGGTTGGCACGGTCGAGGTGGACATCATCGTCGGGGACGCCCGCGAGACGCTGCCGGTCTGGGACGGGCTGGCGGATGCGTGGTTTCTGGACGGGTTTTCACCGGCGAAGAACCCGGAACTCTGGTCGGATGATCTGCTGGCGCAGGTCGGGGCACACACAGCTCCGGGCGGAACTTTCGCCACCTATTCCGCTGCGGGCCATGTCCGCCGTGCCTTGGAAGCCGCGGGTTTCGAGGTGGCGCGCGCACCGGGTTATGCGGGCAAGCGCCATATGAGCCGCGGGCGACTGCGCTGAGGTCAAATGCGACGACATCAGGGCCAGCGTCCGACCGCAGGCTGCACACTTGATTGCAGGCCGATCCCTATCCGCTCGTCGGTCGCGGAACAGGGCGGATGGCAGCGGGTGGCGGGGGCGTCTCCGGCTCCTCGAATGCCGCCGCTTCGGGCGACATGGCATCGCCCTCCTGCGGCGGTCGACGGGACTGGGTCAGCACCTCGGCCAGCGTCTGCCGCGCTTTCGGCGGGGGCGGGATGATGCCGCCGCCTGTCAGATCCTGCGTCGGCGTCAGCGGCACCGGCTGACCTGCGATACGGGACCGGTAGATCGGCAGCGCCTCCGTCACCCGCATGACGTAGTTGCGGGTTTCGTCAAACGGGATCATCTCCACCCAATCGACCGGATCGGCACCGTTGCGAATATCCCCGAACCGTTCCGTCCACTGGCGCGAGCGGCCCGGCCCGGCGTTATACCCCGCTGCGACCAGTGCCGAAGACGGCCCGAAACTGTCGCGCAGCCCGGACAGATAGGCCGCGCCGAGCATGGCGTTGTAATAGGGATCCTCGGTCAGCCGCGCGCGGTCATATTCGACGCCGACCCGCTCTGCCATCATCTGCGCCGTCGCGGGCATGAGCTGCATCAGACCTTGCGCACCGACATGGGAGGATACGGTATGGTTGAACTCCGACTCCTGCCGTGAGATCGCCATGACCAGTTCCGGCGGCAGATCCAGCGGCTCCGCCTCCAGCCCGGTCAGCGGATAATAGGCCGCCGGATAAGCCACCCCCCGAGAGGCCGCCCGCTTGGCAAGGCGGAGCGCGTACCACGGATAGCGCATCTCCAGCGTCAGGCGGGCCATGCGCGCAATATCATCGGGCGCGGCTGTTTCCGAGAGTTGCAGGAAAAACCGCTGGCCGAGATCGGGATGGCCGGCGGCGAAGGCGTAGACACCGGCCTGAAACACCTCGTTCTCGCGAAGATCGGTGCGGCGCCATTGCGGCAAGGCAGCCTCCGCACGTCCGGGAACCGAAAGGGCCGGATCTGTCGGCGCACCGATACGCTCGGCGGCGAGTTGCCCGTAATAGGCGGATTGCATCGTCGCGGCGCGTTCAAAGGCCGCCTGTGCGGCTTCGGCATTGCCTGCGGCTTCCTGCGCGCGGCCTTGCCAATAATACGCGCGGGACTGGCTGATGACGCTGGTGGTCTTCTCACCCAGATTTTCAAAATGCTGCAAGGCGCGATCCGCAGCACCGCCACGCAGGGCGGCATAACCGGCAAGGAACTCCATCTCCGCATAAGCATCGGTTCCGGGTTCGAGGAAATGCGGCGCGGCAATGTCCTCCGCCGCCTGCCAGTCCCCGGCCCGGAGCGAGGCGCGCGCATAATCGGCCCGCATCGACGCCCAGATCTCCGGCCGCCGCAGCGCCTCGGCAGAGGTGGATTGCTGCGACATCAAGTCGCGCGCGAGGTCGTTCAGCCGCGAATCCACGCGCCAGCGGAAGCGATCCATTGCGAGGCCGGGATCGGCCTGCTGATCGGCGGGCAGCGACAGGATCAGGTCGTCCACCCCACTGCGGCGCGCCTGCGTGGCGATGCGCGCCTCCGCCAGCGGCCGGGCGGCGTCGGTCATCCGTGCCAGATTCTGCTCAGCCGCCTGCCACTCAAACTGGTCGAGCAGCGCAAAGACGCGCACGTCATGCAGGTCGTCCACCAGATCGCCATGCGCGGCGAGGAACGCGGTCTCATCAGCTTCCGTCATCGGCAGAGTGGTCCAGATCCGCCGCGCCTCGGCCTTCGCCGCGTCGGCATCCTCAACCCGCAGGGCCGCGACGAGCGCGGTTGCCCCCCTGCCCGTCCGGGGCGAATGGGTCGAGAACCACGCGATCACATCCGTCGCCGCGGCACCATCGGGGATCACGGCTTCACCCCGATTATAAAGCAGCTCCATCCCCGGCCAATCCGCATGATCGCGCGCAAAGCCGAGATAATCCGCAAAGCTGCCGCGCCCGGCACGCAATTCATGCCACTGAACCAGCGCTTCCGCCAACGGACCGGACTGCGCCGCTGCCGCCTCAGCAGCCAGCCAGTTCCCCGAACCCGCCGCCGTCAGCGCCGTCGACATATCCGACACCGATTCGGCCTGCACCATCAACGGCATCGCCAAAGCGAACAGCCCGGCGCGTATCATGTCACGAAAAGGATACATCATTGGCCTCAATCTGCGGCGATCCTCCGCTGGCTGCAATTCACAAGCTTGGCAATCGACGCGCCTGCGTCTAGTGTCCCGCTACTTTTTCAACCTCATGCAACAGGAGCGTGTCATGTTCAAAGGGTCAATGCCCGCACTGATCACCCCGTTCGACCAGGACGGAGAGCTGGATCTGGACACGCTGAAGAAGATTGTCGAATGGCAGATCGAACAGGGCAGCAACGGTCTGGTCCCGACGGGCACCACGGGCGAATCCCCGACGCTCAGCCATGACGAGCATCGCCGCGTTGTCGAAGAGGTCGTGCGGACAGCCAATGGCCGGGTTCCGGTGATCGCGGGGGCCGGGTCCAACTCCACGCGCGAGGCGATCGGGCTGGCGCAGCACGCGGAAAGCGTCGGCGCGGACGGTGTGCTGGTGGTGACGCCCTATTACAACAAGCCGACACAGGCCGGGATGATCGCGCATTTTACCGCCGTTCACGACGCCACAAATATTCCGATCATCATCTACAACATCCCGGGCCGCTCGGTCGTCGACATGACGCCGGAAACAATGGGAGAGCTGGCGCAGCTTCCCCGCATCGTCGGCGTCAAGGACGCCACCGGTAAGCTGGAGCGGGTCAGCCAGCAGCGGATCACCTGCGGCAAGGATTTCATCCAGCTTTCGGGCGAAGACGCAACCGCGCATGGCTTCAACGCACATGGCGGGGTCGGCTGCATCAGCGTGACGGCCAATGTCGCGCCGCGCCTTTGCGCGGAGATGCAGGCGGCGACGCTTGCGGGCGATTACAAGCAGGCGCTCGAATTGCAGGACCGGCTGATGCCGCTGCATATCGCGATCTTCCTGGAACCGGGGCTGGCGGGCGCGAAATTCGCCCTGTCTCAGCTTGGCATGTGCGATGAGCGGGTGCGCCTGCCGCTGGTCAGCCTGACCCGGCCGACCAAGAAGCGGATCGACGAAGCAATGCGTTTCGCCGGGCTTTACTGACCGCGATCAGTCACCCTCATGCGTTAATCGCTCGTCCGCCCCGTCATCCATCAGGCTGGGGCGGTCGGACTGTGTTGACCAGCTTGTCCCGGTGCCGGTCGGCGGCAGTTCCTCGCGCGTCCATTGCAGATGGATATTCGCCTTGGCCACCATCAGCCCGGTGACGGGCGCGGTCAGGAACAAAAACAGCGTGATCATCAGTTCGTGCCAACTGATCTGCCCCCCGAACCACGCGAAATAGACCATCGAGGCGATCAGCACCGCCCCGACTCCAAGCGTCGCGGCCTTGGTCGGCGCGTGCAGCCGGGTCATCGGCTCGGGCAGTTTGACCAGCCCGTAGGAGCCGACAAAGCCGAAGATGCCGCTGATGACCAGAAGCGCCGACACGATTATTTCAAAAACCAGATCCATCGCCGCCCCCTATTCGATAATATCGCCGCGCAGAATGAACTTCGCATAGGCCACGGTCGACACGAACCCGACCATTGCGAACAGCAGCGAGGCCTCGAAATACATCGCCGTGCCCTCCCGGATACCGAACAGGGTCAGCACCGCGATCATGTTGATCGTCATCGTATCGAGCGCAAGGATACGGTCCGGCACGCCCGGCGCGATGACCACCCGGTACAGATTGAACAGCAGGGCAATGCCGTAGCAGGTGAAGGCGAAAAGAAGCGCATATTCGATCATACGAAAATCTCCTTCAGCCGGGCCTCGTAGCGCGTCTTGATCTCCGTCACGACGCTGTCGGGGTCGGGCGCGTGCAGGCAATGCACCAGCAACGCATGGCCGCATTCCGACAGATCGCAACTGACCGTGCCGGGCGTCAGCGTGATCGTCCCCGCCAGCATCGCAATCGCCTCCGGCGCGCGCAGCTCCAGCGGCACCGTGATCCAGGCCGGTTTCAGTTCATCCCGAGGTTTGAACAGCACGATCTTGGCAACGTCGATATTGGCGAGCACGATATCCCACATCACCAGAAGCGCATAGACGGCCAGCCGTCCGGGCGCGCGCATCGACGAGGCACGGGGCCAATATGGCGCGATCATTATCGGGATCACGACCGAAATGATGATCCCGAAAACCAGCGAGCCCCAGCGGAATTCGTTGACCAGCAGCAGCCAGGTGATGACCAGCAGAACCGAGAGATAGGGATGCGGGAAGAGCCGTTTCATTCGCGCGCGCCCTCCTGATCTTCAAGGACCGAGCCGACATAGGGCCTGACATCGAAAAGCTGCTCGGCAATCGAATCGGTCATCTGCATCGCCGGTCGCGCGAAGATCGTCAGCGCAACCAACCCGGCCAGCAGCGACCCTGCCGCGACGAAGCCCAGCGTGGGCGAGACGGCGTCGCCGATGTCCTGAATATGCTCGTCCGGTTCCAGCTTGGGCGGGATCGGTCCCTCGGGGCGCGGCTTGCCCTCCGCCTCGGCCTGCGCCTCGATCCGCTGAAGCTGATGGGGCAGCCAGAACAGCGTCGAACCGGCCCGGCCAAACCCGACGATGGCGAACAGCGAGGTGACGAGGATGGTCGACCATATCCCGATCCACCACGGGTCGGCACGGGTCACGTCAAGGATCAGCAGCTTGCCGATGAAGCCCGACAAGGGCGGCATCCCGGCTGCGGCGATGGCGGTCGCGAAAAACATGGCCGCGATCAGCCCGGCATCCTGTATCTTCGGGCGCAGCGTCAGCCAAAGCTCCCCGTTCCGCCGCGCGGCGATCATGTCAGCGATCAGGAACAGCGCGGCAGAGGTCAGCGTGGAGTGGATCATGTAATACAGCGCCGCCGAGATCGACGCCGGTGTGAACATCGATACGGCAATCACCAGCGTCCCGATGGACGCGATTGTCGAAAGCGCCGCCACCCGGCCCAGATTGCGCCCGCCCAGAACCCCGATCTGGCCGATGACCAGCGTGATCAGGGCTGCGGGAAGCAGCATATCGGCAACGATGGTCTCGACCACCGAATCCCCCGGAAACACCAGCGTGTAGAACCGGATGATCGCATACACGCCGACCTTCGACATGATCGCGAACAGCGCCGCAACCGGGCCGGGCGCGTTGGCATAGGTGGAGGGCAGCCAGAAATGCAGCGGCACCAGCGCGGCCTTGATGGCGAAAACCAGCACCAGCAGCACCGCGCCGGTGCGCAGCAGCGCGGTATCCTCGGGCGGCATCAGCGCGACTTTCACCGCCATATCCGCCATGTTCAGCGTGCCGGTGACCGCATAAAGCGTGCCGAGCGCCGCCAGAAACAGGGTCGAGCCGAGCAGGTTGATGATGACATACTGCACACCTGCCCGCAGCCTGAGCGAGCCGCCACCGTGGATCATCAGGCCGTAAGACGCGATCAGCAGCACCTCGAAAAACACGAACAGGTTGAACGCATCGCCGGTCAGGAACGCGCCCATGACCCCCATCATCTGGAATTGCCAGAGCGCGTGGAAATGCCAGCCCTTCCGGTCCCAGCCGGAACCGATGGCATAAAGCTGCACAACCACGGCCAGAAATGCGCCCAGCACCAGCATCAGCGCGGCCAGCTTGTCCAGCATCAGCACGATGCCAAACGGCGCAGGCCAGTTGCCCAGCCGGTAGACAAAGACCTCGCCGCTGCTGGCGTAGAATGCCAGATACAGCGAGACCCCCAGCAGGATCACCGATCCGGCGGTCGAGAACACCCTTTGCAGCAGCATGTCATGGCGCATCCACAGGATGATGAGACCGCCGATAACCGCCGGAAGCACGACAGGGGCAATGATAAAGTGGTTCATTCCGCGTCCCCGTCCTCACGCCGGTCAGCATCCGGCATGTCGATATAGTCGTCCCCGCTTTCGACATAGGCACCAAGCGCCAGCAGCACCACGACCGCCGTCATCCCGAAGGAGATCACGATGGCGGTCAGCGTCAGCGCCTGCGGCAGCGGATCGGTGTAGGCCGTCCAGGGCGCATCCCCATGCAGGATCGGCGGCTTGTTCACGGCCAGACGGCCCGAGGCGACCAGAAACAGGTTGATCGCATAGGACATCATCGTCATCCCGATCACCGTCGGGAAGGTGCGCAGGCGCAGCACCAGATATATTCCGGCTGCGGTCATGGCACCAATTGCAATGGCGACGAGAGCTTCCATCAGACCGCCTCCCCTTCCTGATGCGAATGACGGGACGGATCGACATCCATCGGCTCGCGGTTCACCGTCTCCCCCGCCCGCCGTGCGATCCGCGACAGCGAGTTCAGGGCAAGCATCACCGCACCCAGCACGCAAAGGAAGACGCCAAGATCGAACGCCATCGCCGTCGCCAGCTCGAATTCTTCAAGGAAGGGCAGCTTGACGTAGGTGTAGTTGGAGGTCAGGAACGGCACCCCGAACAGCCACGCCCCCATGCCGGTCGCCGCCGCGACGACCACCCCCGCACCGATCATGGCGTGGAATGGCACGCGCTGCCTCTCCTGCGCCCACGCGAAGCCGGAGGCCATGTACTGCATCAGCAGCGAAATCGCGACGATCAGACCGGCGACGAACCCGCCACCCGGCTGGTTATGGCCACGCAGGAAGATGAACAGGCCGACGGTCAGCGACATCGGCAGGATCAGCCGTGTCGCGATGACCAGCGGCAGCGGGTGCCGGTCCCCGGCCTTGCGCTGCGTGTGCTTCCAGTTCAGCAATCGCCGGTTGGAACTGCCGGTCATCAGCGTCTCTGTCATCGCGTAGATGACGAGCGCGGCGATGCCCAGGACGGTGATTTCCCCAAACGTATCATAGCCACGGAAGTCGACCAGCGTCACATTGACCACGTTGTCGCCGCCGCCGAGGTCATGGCTGTTCTCCAGATGGTAGCGCGAAATCGTCTCGAACGCGAAATCGCGGCGCAGGATGGCATAGCTGAGCCCGCCGAAAGCCAGTCCGACCGCCGTCGCGATCAGCGCATCCGCGCCGCGTCTGAGGCCGCCGGTCTCCACCCAGGTCCGCTTCGGCAGGAAGTTGAGCGCCAGCAGCATCAGCATGACCGTGGCGACCTCCACCGAGATCTGGGTCAGGGCGAGATCCGGCGCGGACAGGTAGACAAAGGCGCAGGACACGATCAGCCCGACAATCCCAATCAGCACCAGCGCCAGAAGGCGGTTGCGATGGAACGTGACCATGCAGCCCGTCGCGACGATCAGCAGGACAAAGCCGACCGCCGGAATTGGCTCTATCGGCAGCATGTCGCGGGTCATGGGACCGACGGAGCCGGTAGCCCAGGCAAATACCCCCGCCATCACAACCGTAATCGCCATCATCGAGCCGCCGCGGGCCAGCCGCCCGTCATGCAGGGCGTCGTTCACCGCCTGCGACCAGCGGGCAGCGCGGCGGATGACGGCGTCGAACATGGTTTTCGCTTCCGGTCGCGGCGCGGCATCCCAGCCCGCTTGCAGCACCCGATGCGCGGACAGCAGAATAATACCGCCGATCACGGCGATGATCGTGGTGATGAGCGCCGGGTTCACGCCGTGCCACATATAGATCTTCGGATGGGTTTCCAGCCCGGTAACCGCATCGGCAGAGATCCGCACCAACCATCCCACCATCGTCATCGGGATCAGCCCGATCAGCACAACCAGCACTGTCAGGAAGGCGGGACCAACCAACAGCCCGAAACCGGGATCATGGGGGTGATGCGGATAATCGTCCCGCTCCGGCCCGAAGAAGACATGCCAGATGAAACGAAGCGAATAGGCCACGGAAAACAGCGAGGCCACGCCGGCGACGATCAAAAACCCGTTCTGGCTGCCCGCCCAGACCGTATCGGCGGCCTCTGACAGCATCATCTCTTTCGACAGGAACCCGTTGAACGGCGGGATGCCAGCCATAGACAGCGCCGCAATCGTCCCGATCAGGAAGGTCACCGGCATCAGCTTCCGCAACCCGCCAAGCCGCGCAATGGACCGCGTCCCGGTCTCATGGTCGATGATCCCGGCGGTCATGAACAGCGCCGCCTTGAAGGTCGCGTGGTTGATGATGTGGAACACGGCCGCAATTGCCGCCGCCTCCGTCCCCATGCCGAGCAGCATGGTAATCAGGCCGAGATGGCTGACGGTCGAAAACGCCAGCAATGCTTTCAGATCGTCCTTGAAGAACGCGATCACGGCCCCGATCAGCATCGTCACCAGTCCGGTTGTCGCGACGATATAAAACCACTCCGGCGTTCCTGCCAGCACCGGCCACAACCGCGCCATCAGGAACAGCCCGGCCTTCACCATCGTGGCAGAGTGGAGATAGGCCGAAACCGGCGTCGGCGCGGCCATTGCATGCGGCAGCCAGAAATGGAACGGGAACTGCGCGGATTTGGTGAACGCCCCGATCAGGATCAGGACAAGCGCCGGCAGATACATGGGCGAGGCCTGAATGACATCACGCGCGGCGAGAATATCGGTGATCCGGTAGCTTCCGGCGATATTGCCGAGGATCATCATCCCCGCGATCATCGCGAGCCCGCCCATCCCGGTCACGGTCAGCGCCATCCGCGCGCCCTGACGGCCCTCCGGCAGATGCTTCCAATAGCCGATCAGCAGGAAGGACGACAGCGAGGTCAGCTCCCAGAACACCAGCAGCAGCAGGATGTTATCCGACAGGACAATGCCGACCATGGCGCCCTGAAACAGCATCAGATAGGTATAGAACTGCCCGACCGGATCGTCCTTGGACAGGTAATATCGCGCATAGGTGATGATCAGCAGCCCGATGCCGAGGATCAGGATCCCGAACAGCAGGCTCAGCCCGTCAATGCGAAAGCTGGCATTCAGCCCGATGCGGGGCAGCCAGTCGAAACTGTCCGTCACGACCCCGCCCGCCAGCACCGTCGGGATATGCAGGCACAGCCCGACAAGCGCCAGAAACGTCATCGTCCCGCAGGCCGACGCGGCGACGTTGCGACCGGAACGGATCAATAATCCCGGAAGAAGCGCTCCAAGGAAGGGCAGCACGGCGATCAGGGCTGGCGACATCTGTCCTCCGCTGTCTTTTTCTTTCTTGTTTGTATTTGTGTCAGGGATGCCGCCGCGAGTGTCAAGCAAGCCAGCCCCGCATCATGCCCCTTTCGCGATGTTCGCGTTTCGTGCTAGCCTGTCTAAAAGAAAGATAAAGACGAGGGCAGGCATGAGGGTGCTGGGCATCGACCCCGGATTGCAGAATATGGGCTGGGGCGTGATCGAACTGGACGGCGCGCGCCTGCGCCACATCGCCAATGGCATCGTCAAATCGGGTCAGGGCGCGCTTGGCCCGCGGCTGCTGCTGCTTTATCGCGGGCTGGTGGATGTGATCGCGGCCCATGCGCCCACAGACGCCGCCGTGGAACAGACCTTCGTCAACAAGGACGCGGTCGGCACGCTGAAACTGGGTCAGGCGCGCGGCATCGCCTTGCTGGCCCCGGCAGAGGCCGGGCTGGAAATCGGGGAATACGCACCGAACGCCGTGAAAAAAGCCGTGGTCGGTGTCGGCCATGCCGCGAAGGAGCAGGTGCAGCACATGGTCCGCCACCAGCTTCCGGGGGTGGAGTTCGCCGGGGCCGACGCTGCGGACGCGCTCGCCATTGCCATCTGCCACGCCCATCACCTGCAATCGCGCAGCATCCGCATCAAGGTGAGTGCATGATCGGGCGCATCGCAGGCATCATCCTTCACCGTGCGCCGGATCAGGTGATGATCGACGTGCGCGGCGTCGGCTATATCGTCCATATCAGCGAACGCACCGCCGCCAGCATGCCGCCGGTCGGGCAGGCGACGGCGCTTTATACCGATCTGCTGGTGCGTGAGGATCTGTTGCAGCTTTTCGGCTTCCCGACGCTGCTGGAGAAGGAATGGCACAAGCTCCTGACCTCGGTTCAGGGCATTGGGGCGAAGGCATCGCTGGCGATCCTCGGGACATTGGGGGCAGACGGGCTGGGCCGGGCCATAGCGCTTGGCGACTGGTCGGCGGTCCGCAAGGCACAGGGCGTCGGGCCGAAACTGGCGCAGCGCGTCGTTCTGGAGCTGAAGGACAAGGCCCCATCCGTCATGGCAATGGGGGGTGAGTTGACCGTGGACACCGGCGCACCAGTGATCGAGGCAGAGACCGCCGCGACCGCCGCTCCTGCCCCGGCACAGCCATCACCCGCCAATCCGCCACAGGGCACCGCCGCCGCCCAGTCCGAGGCGCTGTCCGCGCTGACCAATCTCGGCTATAACCCCTCCGAAGCCGCCACTGCCGTGGCCCGCGCCGCACAGGCGGAACCGGAGGCGGCGACACCGGCCCTCATCCGTGCCGCGCTGCGCTCGCTGGCCCCGAAGGAATAGCCTGACCGATGGACGCCCCCGACCCAACCTTGCGCCCCGAACCAATGCCCGAGGACGAGCCGGGCCGCGCCCTGCGTCCGCAGGCGCTTGAGGAATTCATCGGTCAGGCCGAAGCCCGCACCAATCTGCGCGTCTTTATCGAAAGCGCGCGACGCCGGGGGGAGGCGATGGATCACACGCTGTTCCACGGCCCGCCGGGGCTGGGCAAGACCACGCTGGCACAGATCATCGCGCGCGAACTCGGCGTGAACTTCAAGATGACCTCCGGCCCGGTGCTGGCGCGCGCGGGCGATCTGGCGGCGATCCTGACCAATCTGGAATCGCGCGACGTGCTGTTCATCGACGAGATCCACCGGATGAACCCCGCCGTGGAGGAGGTGCTCTATCCGGCCATGGAGGATTTCGAGCTTGATCTGATGATCGGTGAAGGCCCCGCCGCCCGCACCGTGCGGATCGAGTTACAGCCCTTTACGTTGGTCGGCGCGACCACGCGGCTCGGCCTGCTCACCACGCCGCTGCGCGACCGGTTCGGCATCCCGACACGGCTGCAATTCTATACTATCGACGAGTTGGACGAGATCGTGCGACGCGGCGCGCGGCTGATGGGTTACGACGCCGACCCCGACGGCACGCGGGAGATCGCACGGCGCGCACGCGGCACGCCCCGGATCGCGGGCCGGTTGCTGCGGCGGGTGGCGGATTTCGCGCTTGTCGATGGCGACGGCCGGATCTCGCGGGAGATTGCGGACAGCGCGCTGACCCGCCTCGGTGTCGACGATCTGGGCTTGGACGGGGCTGACCGGCGCTATCTCAGCCTGATTGCCGAGAATTACGGCGGCGGCCCGGTCGGGGTGGAGACGATTTCCGCCGCACTCTCCGAAAGCCGGGACGCGATTGAGGAAGTGATCGAGCCGTATCTGCTGCAACAAGGTCTGATCGCCCGGACGCCACGGGGGCGGATGCTGGCGGCGAAAGCGTGGCGGCATCTGGGGCTGGACGCGCCCGCCCCGGCACAGCAGGCGGGATTGTTCGAGGATTGAGATTGACCGGCGTATCGTCGGCGCAAAGGGGGAGGAAAGCCGGATGGACATCGAACAGCGGATCCGTGAGAGCTTCGGCAAGCAGACCATGATGCAGACGCTCGGTGCTGAACTGCTCAGCGTCGATCAGGGCCGCGTCGTCATCGCCGCCGCGATTCTGCCGACCAGCTTGCAGCAACACGGTGCCGGTCATGCCGGTCTGGCCTTCTCCATCGGCGATTCGGCGGCGGGTTATTCGGCGCTGACGGTGATGGAGGCGGGCCACGAGGTGATGACGGTCGAGATGAAGATCAACCTGATGGCGCCCGCGATCGGTGACAGGCTCGTCGCTGAAGGCAGGGTGATCCGCGCCGGCCGCCGGATTGTCGTGGTCGCCGCGGATGTGTTCGCCGAGAAGGACAGTGCCCGCAAGCATGTCGCCATGCTGCAAGGCACCATGATCCCGGTTTAGGCTTTCTCCAGCAGCGCCTCGCCGCCCGAGATTGCGCATTCGCCGGGGTTTTCCTCGGCCTGAAGGGTCTTGATCACCCCGTCCTCAACCAGCATCGCATAGCGTTTCGACCGTCCGATCAGCCCGATCGGGGGCGCGTCAAAGCTCATGCCCATTGCGTTGGTGAAGCTGCCATCCGCGTCGGACAGGAAGGTCAGCCCGGCCTCGCCTGCGCCGGTATCTTTCTCCCATGCGCCCATGACGAACGGGTCGTTGACACTGATGCAGACGATCCGGTCCACGCCCTTGGCCCGGAACTGATCGGCGGTGCGCATGAAGCTGGGCACATGCTGGGTCGAGCAGGTGCCGGTGAACGCACCGGGCAGCGCGAAGATCGCCACGCGCCCCGACTGATAGTCCCCCAGATCGACCTCCGCCGGGCCGTTCTCGGTCATTTTCAGAAGCTTGCCATCAGGCAGCCTATCGCCTTCAGAGAGTGCCATTGCGCATCCTTTCTGTTTGAGATGCCGCGAGCCTACCCGATGCGCGCGGAGCCGCAAGGGTCATCGTGAGGCGATGTCGTCCAGAAAGGCCGAGGCGAAGCGGTCAAGCCGGGCATCGTCCAGAACACGCGACAAGGCCTCGCGGCTGGCGGGGCGCGCTTCGGCGATGCGGCGCAGCTGGCTGGTCGAGCAACTCAGCGGTTTTTCCGTTCCATCCTCGCCCCGGGCCAGCCGCATCTGGGTCTCGGCCAGCCGGTCGAACAGCGTTCCGGCCTCCCGCCCGGCAAGCGCGCGGCGTTGCGGATGCATCGGCGCGGCCTCTCCGGCAATGACCCCGAGGAACGCATCGCCGTAGCTGTCCAGCTTCTTGGCCCCGACACCGTTGATTCGCGCCATCTCATCCAGCGTCTGCGGGCGGCGTTCGGCCATTTCCTGCAAGGTCCGGTCGGGGAAGATGACATAGGCAGGCACCCGCTGCGCCTCCGCCAGGGCCCGACGCTTGGCCTTGAGCGCGGAAAACAGCGGCGCGTCCTCCTCCGCAACCTGCATTTTGGGGGTGAAGGCCGGTTTCGCGCGTTTGATGCGGTCCTCGCGCAGGCTGATCTGCGCCTCGCCGCGCAGGATCGGATGGGCGGTTTCGGTGATATGCAGCGCACCGTGGCGCGCCGGATCGGGGCGGCACAGGTCGCGGCCCATCATCTGGCGGATGATCGCTTGCCATTGCGGGCGTGACCAATCCTTGCCGACCCCCCATGTCGGCAGCTTGTCATGGCCGCGCTGGCGGGTCTTGTCGGTCTCATTCCCGGTCAGCACGTCGATGATATGGCCCGCACCGAACCACTCGCCGGTACGCAGCATGGCCGACAGCGCCATCTGCACCGGCTTCGTCGCGTCGAATATATCCGGCGGGGTCTGGCACAGATCGCAATTGCCGCAGGGCTGCGCCTCATCCCCGAAATAGGCCAGCAGCATCACACGGCGGCAGGAGGTCGCTTCTGCCAGCCCCAGAAGCGCATTCAGCCGCGCGTGGTCGGCATCCTTGCGGTCATTTTCCGCCAGCCCCTCATCGATCTGGGCGCGGCGCATGCGGATATCGTCGGGCCCGTAAAGCGTCAGCGTTTCTGCCGGTTCACCATCGCGACCAGCGCGGCCGATTTCCTGATAATAGGCCTCGATGGATTTCGGCAAATCGGCATGGGCAACCCAGCGGATATCCGGCTTGTCGATGCCCATCCCGAAGGCCACCGTGGCGGCGACGATCAGCCCGTCCTCGCGCTGAAACCGCGCCTCCGCCTCGCGCCGCGCCTCCGCCTCCATCCCGCCATGATAATGCAGGGCCGGGTGGCCCGACGCGTTCAGAGCATTGGCAAGCGCCTCCGTCTTCGCCCGCGATCCGCAATAGACGATGCCCGACTGACCGGGACGGGCGGCGACGAAATCCATGATCTGACGGCGCGGCTGGTTCTTGGGCTGGAACGCCAGATGAATATTCGGGCGATCAAAGCCCCGCAGGAAGGTGACGGGCTCGGTCCCGGCAAACAGCCGCGTGACAATCTCCGCCCGCGTCTCGGCATCGGCTGTGGCGGTGAAGGCCGACAGCGGGACGTTCAGCGCCCGTTTCAGCTCACCGATGCGCAGGTAGTCGGGGCGGAAATCATGGCCCCACTGGCTGACGCAATGCGCCTCATCCACGGCGATGGCCGTCACCCCGGCACGTCGCAGCAAGTTAAGCGTCCCGCCCGAGGCCAGCCGCTCCGGCGCCATATAAAGCATCTTGAGGCTACCTTCGCGCAATGCGGCGAACACTTCGTCCGTCTCGGCTTCGGTATTGCCAGAGGTCAGCGCACCCGCAGCAACCCCCGCCTCACGCAGCGCCCGCACCTGATCGCGCATCAGTGCAATCAACGGAGAGATCACAACCGTCACCCCATCCCGCGTGATCGCCGGAAGCTGGTAGCATAGCGACTTGCCGCCACCCGTCGGCATGATCGCCAGCACGTCGCGGCCGTCCGCCACGGCCTCGACGATTTCCTGCTGGCCGGGGCGGAAACCGTCGAAACCGAAGATCTGGCGCAGCAGGTCCGCTTGCATCAGTAGCCGTAGAAGAAGCCCGCGTTATTCTGCAGCGCCATGCGGATGATGATGATCCCGATGAACACCACCAGCGGCGCAAGGTCCAGACCGGGCGTCGCGGGCAGGATGCGGCGCACCGGCGCGTAAATCGGTTCCAGCAGCGAGGACAGCCCGTTCCAGAGTTGCGCCACCAAAGGCTGACGCAGGTTCAGCACCTGAAAATTGATCAGCCAGGACATGATGATATGCGCGATCATGATGAACCAGAGCACATCCAGCAACAACATGATCACCTGATAAATCGTCGTCATCGGATTACCCCTCGATCAGAATGCGCAGCATCCGGCGCAGCGGCTCTGCCGCACCCCACAGCAGCTGGTCGCCTATGGTGAACGCGCCCACATATTCCGGCCCCATAGCCAGCTTGCGGATGCGACCGACCGGAATGGTCATCGTGCCTGTAACGGCAACGGGGGTCAGATCGCGCATCGTCGCCTCTTTCTCGTTCGGCACGACCTTGGACCACGGGTTGTCCCCGTCGATCATCGCCTCGATCTCGCCGACCGGGACATCGCCTTTCAGCTTGAATGTCAGCGCCTGCGAATGGCAGCGCATCGCACCGATCCGCACGCAGAACCCGTCCACCGGGATCGCGCGTTCATCCGAGCCGCCAAGAGCGTCGGGGCCGCGACCGAGGATCTTGTTCGTCTCGGCCATGCCTTTCCATTCTTCCTTGGAAACGCCATTGCCCAGATCGGCGTCAATCCACGGGATGACCGAGCCGCCCAGAACCGCGCCGAACTGCGCGGCCTCATCGCTGCCCAGCATCGCCTGCTGGCGGGCCAGCACCTTGCGGTCGATTTCGAGGATTGCGGATTTCGGATCGTCCAGAAGGTCACGCACCTCGGCGTTCAGCGTGCCGAATTGGGTCAGCAACTCGCGCATATGCTTGGCACCGCCGCCGGAGGCCGCCTGATAGGTCTGGGTCGACATCCATTCGACCAGCCCGGCCTTGAACAGCGCGCCGACCCCCATGAGCATGCAGGACACCGTGCAGTTTCCGCCAATCCAGTTGCGATTGCCCGCTAACATCGCCGCGTCGATCTGCGGGCGGTTGACCGGGTCCAGCACGATCAGCGCGTCATCGCTCATCCGCAGGGTGGATGCCGCGTCGATCCAGTGACCGTCCCAGCCCTCGGCGCGCAGCTTGCCGTGAATCTCCTTGGTGTAGTCGCCGCCCTGACAGGTCAGGATCGCCTCGCAGCTTTTCAGGGCCGCCAGATCATAGGCATCGGCCAGCGGCGCATCGCCCAGCGGAGCTTTGCCGCCCGCATTGGAGGTCGAGAAGAACACCGGCTCGATCTTGTCGAAATCGCCTTCGGTCGTCATCCGGTCCATCAGAACCGAACCTACCATGCCCCGCCAGCCGATCAGGCCGACCCGCGGCGTATCATTCATCGCCATCGCCGTTTCCCCTGTAAATTTCGCCCCCTGACCTATGACAGCCACGCCGCATAAGCAAGGTTGCGCGACGTCCCGATTGACACAGGCCGGACGGCTGGTAGCAGCGGACCAACAGGAGATTGCGCATGTACCCTTTGATCCGTTTCGTGAAGGAATTCGTGAAATTCCGCAACGCGCCAAAGCTTGGGCTGCTGGATGCCCATATCTCGACCCATATCTGCTGGCCGTGGGATCTCGACCCGTGGATCGAGCTGAATAACGGCCGGACGCTGACGCTGTATGACCTCGGGCGCTTGCCGATGGCCTCACGCACCGGATTGCTGCGCCTGATGCGTGAAAATCGCTGGAACATCACCGTGGCCGGAAACTCGGTGCGTTATCGCCGCCGTGTCCGTGGCTTCGACCGTTTCACGATGGTGACGCGCGCGCTTGGCTGGGACAGCCGGTTCATCTATCTGGAGCAATCCATGTGGCGCAAAGGGGAGTGCTGCAATCAGATGCTTCTGCGCAGCGCCGTGGTCGGCCCGAACGGCATCCTGCCACCGGCGGAGGCCGTCAAGGCGCTTGGTGAAGACCCGGAAAGCCCGGAGCTGCCGGATTGGGTACAGGCCTGGATTGCCGCAGATGCACAGCGACCTTGGCCCCCGGTCATGCCTGATGACGCAAAAGCCGCAATCGCAGCCAGCTAGTCGACGCTGGCCGTCATGACTTAGCGGGTTGCCAATACGGTTCGGTTCAGCCTTATTTCCCCCAAAGCCAATGGCCTGAAGGTCGCGCAGGACGGAGGGGACACGCCAAATGGACCGCAAACGCATCTGGGGCTGGTGGTTTTTCGACTGGGCGGGGCAGCCATACCATACGCTGCTGGTGACGTTCATCTTCTCCATCTACTTCGCGGAAACCGCACAAAACGCTTTCATCGCGACCGGCCTTGACGCCGCAGGGGCCGGGGCGCGGGCGCAATCGCTTTGGGGCTACGGGCTGGCGATCAGCGGGGCATTCATCGCGATATTCGCCCCGGTGCTCGGCGCTGTGGCGGATACCACGGGCAGACGGCTGCCTTGGGTCTGGTTCTTCTCCGGCCTGGTGGTGGTCGGCGCGGCAGGGCTTTGGGGGCTGACGCCGACAGACCCGAGGCTGGTGACGGCGGTCGCGTTTTTCGGCCTTGGCATGATCGGGCTGGAATTCGCCACGATCTTCACCAATGCCATCCTGCCCGGCCTCGCCCCCCGCGACGAAATCGGCCGCATCTCCGGGTCCGGCTTCGCCTTCGGTTATCTGGGCGGGCTGGTGTCGCTGGCGATCATGCTGGTGTTTTTCGCGGAAGGCGACAGCGGCAAAACGCTGGTCGGCCTGCCCCCCGCCTTCGGGCTGGACCCCGCGGCACGAGAGGGCACCCGCTTCGTCGGCCCGTTCACGGCGCTCTGGTACGCGATCTTCATGGTGCCGTTCTTCCTGTGGGTGAAAGAGCCACCCGGAACCGGACGCCCGATCCGGCCCGGTGCCGCAGTCCGCGACCTGCTGAACCTGCTGCGCAGCCTGCGTCACCGCAGAAGCCTTGCGACATGGTTGATCTCCTCCATGCTGTCGCGCGATGCGTTGAACGCGCTTTACGGCTTCGGCGGGGTCTATGCCGGGACGGTGCTGGGCTGGCCGGTGATCCTGTCGGGCGTGTTCGGCATCGTCAGCGCCAGCTCGGCGGCGCTGATTTCATGGCTGGGCGGCAAGGCCGACAAACGCTGGGGACCGAAGCCGGTCATCATCGCAACCATCCTGACGCTGACGCTGGTCTGCGTGATCGTGGTCGGGATGAGCCGCGAATCGCTGTTCGGGCTGCCGTTGGCCGAAGGTTCAAAACTGCCGGACGCGGTTTTCTTCGTCTGTGGCGCCCTGATCGGCGGCGCGGGCGGCGCGATGCAGGCGGCATCGCGAACCCTGACCGTCCGCCACACGTCAGAGGCTCGCGCGACCGAAATATTCGGCCTTTACGCGCTTTCCGGCAAGGCAACCGCATTTCTCGCCCCCTTCCTGATCGCCGTGACCACCGATCTGACCGGAAATCAACGGATCGGAATCTCTCCTCTGATCGTGATGTTCCTTCTGGCGGTTTTTTTGTTAGGCTGGGTCGACAAGAACGGAGAGGCAGAGCAGTGATCCGCAAATTCTTCCTGACCGCGACGGCCATATTGGGCCTCGCCGTACCCGCAATGGCCGCCGACCCGCTGGCCAAGGATGTGTTCGGCAAAACCCCCGGCCCGACAGCGGCACCCGGCGTTGCCATCGGCACCTATAACAAGGGCTGCGTCTCCGGCGCGGTACAATTGCCCGAAACCGGCCCGACCTGGCAGGCGATGCGCCTGTCGCGCAACCGGAACTGGGCGCATCCCGACATGGTGGGCTTCGTCATCGCCCTGTCGGAAGCCGCCAGCAAGATGGGGTTCCGGGGCCTCTATATCGGCGATATGAGCCAGATGCGCGGCGGTCCGATGCTGTCGGGTCACGCCAGCCATCAGATGGGGCTGGATGCCGATATCTGGATGCTGCCGCCATCCTCGCTAAGCCTGTCGCGGGCGCAGCGCGAGAATATCTCCTCGATCTCGGTTGTCGCGAATAACGGGCTGGGGGTGAACAGCAACTGGACCCCGTCCCATGCCGCGATCATCCAGTCGGCGGCGATGGATCCGCGCGTGGACCGGATTTTCATCGACGCGGCGGTCAAGGTCGCCATGTGTGACGCCAACGGCAACCGGGGCAAGTGGTTGCAGAAGCTTCGCCCGACGCCGAACCATGACTATCATTTCCACGTCCGGCTGAACTGCCCGGCGGGCAATACGGGCTGCACCAATACCGCCGCCCCGGTCGCGGCGCTGTCGGGCAATGACAATGGCTGCGGCGCGGCCCGGCAGGAGCTGGCCTATCGCGCCAACCCCTCGACCCGTCCGAAGGGTACACCGAACCCGAATTATCGCCACCCCCGGAGCTACCGGCTGAGCGAGATGCCGAAACAATGTCAGGCCGTCGCCACCGCCCGCTGATCCTCGGTTTCCTGTGTTACCTGCTGGCCGCGCCTTTCGCTTGGGCGGCCAGTGTCGAATATGTGGGAACCTATGTCTGGTCGCTGCCGGGTGAAGATTTCGGCGGCTTTTCCGGGATCGAGGTCAGCGATGACGGGAACGGCTTTCACATTATCTCCGACCGGGCGTGGATCCGCTGGGGCACGTTCGAGCGGGACAGCGCGGGCCGCATCCGCGGATTGCAGATGGCAGGGCGCGCAAATTTGCAGGACAGTCAGGGGCAGGCACTTCAGCCGGGTTGGCTGGGGGACAGCGAAGGGCTGGCAATGGACGCTTCGGGCGGCATCTGGATCAGCTTCGAGGGGCTGAACCGCATCGCACACTATGACAATGTCGACCGGCCCGCGATCCGGATCGACAGCCCGGACGATTGGAAAGACATGCCCGTCAACGAGGGGTTCGAGGGGCTGGCCATCACCCCGGACGGGGCTTTGCTGACGCTGCCGGAATATGTCGCGGATGGCAGCGAAACCCGCCCCGTCTGGCGCTATCGGAACGGTGAATGGGACCAGCCCTTCTCGGTCAGCGCGGAACCGCAATGGCAGGCGGTCGGTGCGGATATTGGCCCGGACGGACGCTTCTATCTGTTGGAACGCAATTTCCGTGGTCTGCTGGGGTTTTCATCACGCATTCGCCGCTTTTCACTGGACGAGAACGGGTTGGGCAATGACGAAATCCTGCTGGAAACGAATTCACTGCAATACGACAATCTCGAAGGCATCGCCGTCTGGCAGGACGGGCTTGGCATCCGCATGACCATGATCTCCGACAGTAATTTCCTGCCGTTCCAGCGGACGGAGTTGGTCGAGTATCGGGTGATCGAATAAAGACCCGCGATTCTCCGTCATTGACAGCAAGGCGGCGCGGCTTTATCCGGCCCTGTCCGCAAAACGCGGGCCGAGTTGTTCCGCCACCTTGTAAAACGGAAAAAATATGACCCGCTTTCTTCCCGGCGTTATCGCCATGGCCATCATCGTTGTGGCCTCCAATATCCTCGTGCAACATCAGTTGGGCGACTGGCTGACATGGGGCGCGCTGTCCTATCCCTTTGCCTTTCTGGTCACCGACGTCATGAACCGCGTCTATGGCCCTGCCGCCGCGCGTCATGTGGTGCTGGCCGGTTTCGTGATCGGTGTGCTGTGTTCGCTGATCGCCGCGCAGAGCGGCACGACGACATTACGCATCGCACTCGCCTCGGGGACTGCCTTCCTGACCGCGCAGCTTCTGGACATCACCGTCTTTAATGCGATGCGCAACCGCTCCGGCTGGTGGAAGGCACCGCTGGTATCTTCGCTGCTTGGCTCCGCGCTCGATACGGCACTGTTCTTCTCGATCGCCTTTGCCGCGCAGCTCAGCTTTATTGCGCCCGCGGACGACGTCGCTTGGGCGAACGAGACGCTGCCATTGCTGGGGATCGGCCCGGTATCGCCGCTCTGGGCGTCGCTAGCGGTCGCGGACTGGATGCTGAAAATGCTGCTGGCGCTGCTGGCTCTGGTGCCTTTCCGTCTAATTGTACGCAATATCTTGCGTCAGAACCCCGCATTTTGAGTTGACTTATCCACAGACTCTGGCAGGCTTCCCCTAGTGGCAACATATCGAAAGGAGGTGGTCCAGTGTCGAGAGTGATATTGGAGAGAGGTGTTGGGACAGTCAGGGGGGCCGCGGCCTGAGGGCAACCCCAAGGGATCAGAACCCTGGCTGGGACGGTCGGATACCCAATCCCTAACCGGACCATCTCCGAAGATCTCGCGGGCCCCGCCGGATGGCGCGGCCCGTTTTAATTGTCGGCTTGGTTTTCGGTGCGGAGAGAGGCCTGACGATCAGGCCCACTCCCAAGGCCGGGTGAACTCGCCCAGCTTGTTCCGAACCGCATCCTCATCCGCGCCATCGCGATTGATGCGGGCAACCAACCCGCGTTTCTTGTCGTCGATGACCTCGGCCACGCTGGCACCGGTCCCCTCAAGTGCCGCGTCGTAGACCCGCTTGATGGCCAGCTTGCGAAGATCCGGCTTGAAGATCTTTCCGACAGCGGTTTTCGGCAGTTCCGGCAGAATCTCCAGATGTTTCGGCACCGCTGCGCGTTCGTGGATGCGCGGACGCGCGTGATCCAGAAGCTCCGCCTCGGTGACATTGCCGCCCTCGACCAGCTCCACATAAACGCAGGGCAGTTCACCGGCGAATGAATCGGGCTGACCGATGGCACCGGCAAAGGCGACGGCGGGATGGGACAGCAAGGCGTCCTCGATCTCCGCCGGGTCGATATTGTGACCGCCCCGGATAATCAGATCCTTGGCCCGCCCGGTGATCCAGAGATAGCCATCCGCATCGATCCGCCCCAGATCACCGGTGCGCAGAAAGCGATCCTCGGCGAACAGATCGTGGTTCTTGTCGGCCTCCGTATAGGTGGAACCCTCGAACACGCCGGGATTCGCCACGCATATCTCACCAACCTCATCGGTGCCGCATTCCACGAACCCGTCATCGCGTTTGTTGAGAATGCGGACATGGGTATAGGGCAGCGGCAAGCCGACGGAGCCGACCTTCTTCATCCCGTCAACCGGGTTGCAGGACACGAGGCAGGTCGCCTCGGTCAAACCATAGCCTTCCGCGATTTCTACACCGGTTGCGGCCTTGAAACGGTTATAAAGCTCAATCGGCAGCGCCGCGGAACCCGAAATTGCCGTCCGCAGGGACGAGACATCGGCATCCACCTTCCGCTGCATCAAGGCCGAAATCGCCGTCGGCACGGTAATCAGGAAGGTCGCCTGCCAGCGTTCGATCAGCTTCCAGAAATTGTCGAACACACCTTCGCCACGATACCCGGCAGGGGTCGGCATAATCATATGCGCGCCGGAATCGATACAGCTCATGAGCACGGGATAAGCCGCGAAAACATGGAACAACGGCAGCGGGCACATCAACACATCGTTTTCGTCGAACAGCAGCGAGCCGCCGAGGAAGCCGTTATAGATCATCCCGGAATATTTATGCTGCGCGACCTTGGGCATGCCGGTCGTGCCACCAGTGTGGAAATAGGCGGCGACGCGGTCACGTTTCGGGTCGGAAAAGTCCAGCCGGTTGTGATTTTCGGCAGAGGCCGCCGCCTCGAAATTCTGCACCTGCGCCTGATGTTCGACCTTCACCTTTGGCCGGGCCAGCGGGACGATGAATTTCTTCAGCCCGGTCAGATGCCGGTTCAGGTCCACCTCCAGCACATGCTGCACATTCGGGGCGTGCTTCACCGCCTCCGCCGCCTTTTGCGCGACATCGGTTTTCGGGAAGGCCTTCAGCGTGACCAATACCTTGGCATTGGTGGAACGCAGGATCGCCGCGATATGATCCGGCTCCAGCAGGGGGTTGATCGGGCTGACGACACCAGCGGTCATCCCGGCCAGCAACACCACCGGGGTCTCGATGCTGTTCGGCAGCAGATAGGCCACCGTATCATCCGGCCCCACGCCAAGCTTGCGGAACAGATTCGCCGTCTCCGTCACCCGCTCCAGCAATTCACGCCAGTTCAGCGTCGTCGCATGGTCGCGCGGACCGGAGAGAAGCTGGAACGAGATCGCGGGCCGGTCGGGAAACCGCTTCGCCGTGCCCGACAGAAATTCGTAGATCGTGGTTGCCGTGCCGCGCTGCTCATACAGCATTTCCTGTTCGACAGCATCGCGATCGGCGACCGAACTGAAGCGCCCCATGTTCCTCCCCCCAATTTTACAAATCCGGAACGGTTGCCCGGCTTGACGGACAACATGAGACAGAAAAGGGTCGCGGGGCAAGCCTGACAGCGGCCCCGCGACCCCAAAACGCAACGTCAACCGTTGCACTATTTGTTCAAATCTCAGCCGGGGATGCGCAGGGTCTGGCCGGGATAGATCTTGTCAGGGTCCGAGAGCATCGGGCGGTTGGCCTCGAAAATCTCGTTATAGCGATTCGCGTTGCCAAGGTATTTCTTCGCGATGGCCGACAGGGTTTCACCGGATTCGACCGTGTGGAAAACGGGCTCATCATCGCCGCCAGCCAGCTTGTCATCACCGCCTGCGCCTGCGACTTTCTTCGGCAGATCGGCCTCGACCTTGGCGATGCCCTGAATGTTGCCGATGGCGAGGATCAGCTTTTCCATCGTCTCCCGGTCAGCGCCTTTGGACTCGATCTTCACGGTTTCCTTGTCGCTGCGCAGCGTCAGTTTGACGTCGTCAGCACCAAGGCCCAGCTCTTTCAGCTCAGCCGCCATTGCCGCGACCTTGCGCTCGGTCTCCACCTGTTCCGCTGTCTTGCCGTCTTCCGGTTTGGCCTCGGTGTCTTCGTCCAGGACTTTTTTGCCCTTACCCTTCACAAAGTCGAACAATCCCATAAGCTTATCCTCTGATGGTTGCTTTCGCGCATTAACGCTGGCCCGGCCTTCCGGTTCCCCGCTGGCATCACCCCGAGCAATGCGCTACCTGACAGTAAACAAGCGGAGCCCGCCATGTACAGCATAACGATCCTTGCCGCACCGGCGCGCGGCAATCTGACCGCGGATCGCGTCGACGCGCTGCGCAATCTGTTTGATGGCGACAACACGATCTGGCTGGCGGACCGGATCGCCGCCGAATTTTCGGCGACAGCGTTGCCGGACGACGCGGATGCGATTGCCGAAGACACCCGGCTTGCAGGGTTCGATCTGGTCGTGCAACCGACGGCCGGGCGCAGGAAATCCGTGCTTCTGGCCGATATGGACTCGACCATGATCCAGCAGGAATGCATCGACGAACTCGCGGCGGAAGCAGGCGTCGGCGCGCGTGTGGCAGAGATCACCGCCCGCGCCATGAACGGGGAACTGAACTTTCACGAGGCGCTTGTCGAACGGGTCGGGCTGCTGTCGGGACTAAACGAAAATGTGATCGAAAAGGTGCTGCGCGAACGCATCACCCTCGCCCCTGGCGGGCGCGAGTTGATCGCGACCATGCGCGCTCAGGGAGCCTATACCGCGCTCGTCTCCGGTGGATTTACCGCCTTCACCGGGCCGGTCGCGGAAATGCTGGGCTTCGACGAGCATCGGGCGAATACGCTGCTCGCCGATGAAGGGGTGCTGACCGGCCATGTCGGCCTTCCGGTGCTGGGGCGCGAGGCGAAGGTCGAGGCGCTGAACGAAATCACCGCCGCGCGTGGCGTGACGCCGCAGGATGCAATTGCGGTTGGCGACGGTGCGAATGATCTCGGCATGCTGCAACTGGCCGGAACCGGCGTGGCGCTTCATGCAAAGCCCGTGGTAGCGGAGCAGGCGGCAGTGCGCATCGACCACGCCGACCTGACCGCGCTGCTTTATATTCAGGGCTATGGCCGGGACGAGTTTGTGACGGCGTAGGACCGGGAAAGCCGGGCCAGCGTCCGACCGCGGGCTGACGCCTCCGACCTGACCGCGCATCGCTTTATTACGCAATCCCGCTGAACAACCGCTCGGCGCGGACCGGCAAAGAAGCGTCCGCCCATGGGGCGGTCGGACGCTGGCCCGGCGGGGCTTCGCCCCTTGTTCCGGGCCGCCCTGCAAAGCCATCAGCGATGCCGCGAAAGACGCTCAGTCCTTCGCGCGCTCCACATAGGTGTTGTCCGCCGTGTTGATGACGATACGCGTGCCGGTGCTGATATGCGGCGGCACCATCACCCGCAGACCGTTATCCACCATTGCCGGCTTATAGGAGGACGAGGCGGTCTGGCCCTTAACGACCGGCTCCGTCTCCGTCACCTCGACGGTCATTTTCTGCGGCAGTTCCAGTGCAATCGGCGCGCCGTTGAAGACCTGAAGGAACACCCGCATACCTTCCTGCAGATAAACCGCCTGATCGCCGATCACGTCCTCGGGCGCCACGACCTGCTCGTAGCTTTCCGGCTCCATGAAGTGATAACCTTCGCCGTCATTATACAGATAGTCGTAGCTGCGCTCGTCCACATGGGCCTTTTCGACCTGATCGGTGGTCTTCCAGCGTTCCGTCACCTTGGTGCCGTCCGAGATCCGGCGCATATCGACGCTGGTCGTGGGCGTGCCCTTGCCGGGGTGGAAATTCTCGGCCTTCAGCACGACATACAGCTTCTCGTCGATCTCGACGACATTGCCTTTACGGAGGCTGGATGCGATGACTTTCATCTGCGGTTCCTTACGCTTTTTTCTGGCTTGCGCGTCTGCGCGTTGGCCACGTCCCTAACCCAACGAAGTCTCCAGTTCCAGAGAAACCATGAGCGACAAGACCTGGTGGCGCCCCGAACGCCACGCCGACCGCCGCCCTGCCCTGCTGGCCCGCAACCGCATCCAGCAGGCGATCCGGGGTTGGCTGGGGAATAACGATTTCACCGAGGTCGATCCGGCGGCGCTGTGCATCAGCCCCGGCAACGAAACCCATCTGCATGGTTTCGCAACCAGCATGATAGGCAATGACGGTATCGGGCATCCGATGTATCTGCACACCTCGCCCGAATTCGCGATGAAGAAGCTGCTTGCGGCAGGGGAGCAGCGCATCGCCGCCTTCTCCCATGTCTGGCGGAACCGGGAGCGGGGCGCGCTGCACCATCCGGAATTCACCATGCTGGAATGGTATCGCACCGGCAAACCCTACACGACGTTGATGGACGACTGCGCCGACTTCCTGATGCTGGCGGCAGAGGCAGCTGGTGCGAATGAATTCCGGTTTCGGGACGCGGTCTGCGACCCCTATGCCGCGCCGGAGCGGATCAGCGTGGCGGACGCTTTTGCCGAACATGCAGGGATCGACCTGCTGCTAACCATTGGCGCGGACGGCACGACAGATCGCGACGGGCTATCCGCCCAGCTTGACCGTGCGGGCATCGCCCATGCGCCCGACGACAACTGGTCGGACCTGTTTTCCCGCGTGCTGGCCGAGCGGGTGGAGCCGTATCTCGGTCACGGCGCGGCGACGATCCTCGACCGTTATCCGCTGCCCGAGGCCGCACTTGCCCGCCCGTCTGGCGACGATCCCCGCGTGGCGGAGCGGTTTGAGCTTTATGCCTGCGGGGTCGAGCTTGCGAATGCGTTTGGCGAGTTGACCGATCCCAGCGAACAGCGGCGGCGCTTTCAGGCCGATATGGCGGAGAAAGCGCGGATCTATGGCGAGACCTACCCGCTGGACGAGGCTTTCCTCAGCGCCCTGCCGCTGATGCCGGAGGCCGCAGGTGCGGCACTCGGCTTTGACCGTCTGGTGATGCTGGCGACCGCCGCGCCCTCGGTTGACGGGGTGATGTGGGCACCTGTCGCCGATCCCGGTTAAGGGGCCAGCCGCGCGAGGATCTCTGCCGCTGTTCCCGGCTTTGCCTGCGCGCAGCCGGTCCCGGCCCAGAACGGACCATAGCCGCTCTCCCCGGCCTTCAACGCGACACCATGCAGCGCCTTGAGTGCCGAATAGGGCAGCGGATAGTCCGGCGCGGCACTGTCATCACGGCTGCTGATGATGTTCTCCAGCCCCCGAGCCGGGCGGCCAGAGATCGCCCGCGTCATCCGGGTCCGGCCACTGGTTAGCCCCGCACGGTGCGGCGCGGATGTCCCCGCCTCCTCCGCAACCAGAAACACCGTACCACATTGCGCGGCAATTGCCCCTGCATCCAGCACGGCCCGTACATCCTCGCGCGTCATGATGCCGCCCGCCGCGATCAGGGGCAGGCCGAGGTCTTTCAGTGCCGCCAACAGGTCCAGCGTCTCCAGCCGGTCATCGGGGCTGCCTTCATCGAACACGCCGCGATGCCCGCCCGCCTGCCAGCCCTGTGCGACGATCCCGTCCAGCCCGGCATCCCTGATCTTCAGCGCATCGGCAAGGCAGGTCGCCGAACCCAGCAGAACCGCGCCGCTGCCCCGCAGCGCGGCGATCATCGCCGGATCGGGCAAGCCGAAATGGAAGCTCACCACACCGGGCTTTTCCTCGATTAGCATCCGCAGCATGTCGGGATCATCCGCAAAAGGCCTGTACCCATCCGTCAGCCGTTCCGGCGGCGCGGCACCGAAGCGCGCGAAATCCGGGGCAAGCGCGTCCAGCCACGCCTGCTCTTTCGCGTCATCCCGCTGCGGGGGGCGATGACAGAACACGTTCACATTGATCGGGGCGGAGGTCATGGCGCGGGTCTGCCGCACCTCCTCCCCCGCTCGGGTGGCATCCATCGCCGCCACCCCCAGCGAGCCGAGCCCGCCCGCATTCGCCACGGCCGCCGCCAGCGCAGGCGTGGTGATCCCCGCCATCGGTGCCTGAACCACGGGGACACTGATCCCGATCCTTTCGAACAGCATGCGCTCCTCCATTTTTTACCATTTACAATGCCCCGGGCCGGGCAGATCAAGGCGCAATGTTCGAACTCGCCCTTGACGTTACGCTGATGCTGATCGCTGCCGCCTTTGCGGCGGGGTTCATCGACGCCATCGCGGGCGGGGGCGGGTTGATTACGGTCCCGGCACTGATGCTGGCCGGGGTGCCGCCCGCACAGACGCTGGCGACGAACAAGGTGCAGGGTGTGTTCGGCGCGGCGACGGCGGCGATCAGCTATTCCGCCTCGGGCCATGTCAATCTGCGCCGCCAGACCGGGGCGGCAGCGGTGTCATTTACCGCCGGGCTGGCCGGGGCGTTCTGCGTCACGCTTATCCCGACCGAGGCGCTGCGCTACATCCTGCCGCTGATCCTGATCGGCATCGCTGCATTCTTTGCGCTCAAGCCGGGGTTGTCGGATGCCGACCGGGCCGCGCGGATTACGCCGCTGCAATTTACCGCCTTCGTCGTGCCGCTGATCGGCTTTTACGACGGGCTGATCGGTCCCGGCACGGGCGCGTTCTTCATGCTCGGCTTCGTGATGCTGGCGGGGTACGGCATCCTGAAAGCGACCGCCCATACCAAACTGCTGAACTTTGCGTCGAATCTCGGCGGGTTGGTGGCATTCGCACTTGTCGGCAAGCCGCTGTGGATCACGGGGCTGGGCATGGGTGCAGCGCAGATCGCAGGCGCATGGGTCGGCTCCCGGCTGGCGGTGCGGATCGGCGCACGGCTGATAAAGCCGCTGCTGGTCGTGACCTCGACCGCGCTTGCGCTGAAGCTTATCCTCGATCTGACCTGAGACAAATCGTTGCACGGGGATCACGGCGCGACATGCCGGAACCGGGCCGCCAACGGGCGCAATCCCGGCCCAATTCGACTGCATTTCCAACTATACCTGTCCATATGGCTAGATGCCCGACAAATCTGACATTTCGCCCCACAATAAGGCGATTCTGTCAACCCCTAGATATTGCGCCTGACCGCCATACAAAATGTTGACAGGGCGGCATGGTTCGACACAAGATGGTCGGGCTTTGACTAAAAATGGAATCATCGCCGAAAAGGTAGCAACAGGGGCTGAGCATCCCCTTGCGTGATTTTCGTCGTCAACCAGGGTCATAGCAACAACAAACCACGGTGCCGGGGCCGTGGCAGATCACTCGGAGGGGGACCCCTCGCCGCTTGATTCTGCGCCGCCTCACACCAGATAAAGGAATGAGGGAACCGATGAGCATTACCGTTTACTCCAAGCCTGCCTGCGTGCAGTGCACCGCCACCACCCGCGCCCTTCAGGCGCGTGGCATTGAATTCGACGTCGTCGACCTGACCCAGAACGAAGACGCCTATGCGCATGTCTCCGGTCTCGGCTATCGTCAGGCCCCGGTCGTGATCGCCGGCGACTCGCACTGGTCGGGCTTCCGCCCGGACCTGATCGGCCAGCTTTCCTGATCGCGACACGACAACCTGCATTGGCACCCAAGACATGGCGCAGCTCGTCTATTATTCCTCGCAGTCGGGCAATACCGCGAAATTCGTCGCCCGGCTGGGCATAGACGCGCTGCGCATTCCGATTTCACCGGATGAGCCGATGCCGACACCCGATCAGCCCTATGTGCTGATCAGCCCGACTTATGCAGATGGCAACGGCAAGGGTGCCGTTCATCCGCAAGTCATCAGATTTCTGAACGATCCCGCCAGGCGCGCGCTGATCCGCGGCGTTATCGCCAGCGGGAATCGTAATTTCGGACAATTATTCGCCGCCGCCGGCGATATAATCGCCCGTAAGTGCAATGTGCCCCGGTTATACCGATTCGAACTGGCGGGCACCGATGAGGACATTGCCCGTGTCACCGAAGGGCTACAGCGATTCTGGAGAGAAACATGCTTGACGACCGCCTGAACCGTCCCAAGCCAGAGGCGACGGATTATCACGCGTTGAACGCGATGCTGAACCTGTATGACGATGCCGGGCAGATCCAGTTTGATGCGGACCGAAAGGCGGCGCGGCAGTATTTCCTGCAGCATGTGAACCAGAACACGGTCTTTTTCCACAGCCTTGATGAAAAGCTGGGGTATCTGGTGGAGGAAGGCTATTACGACCCCGCCGTACTGGACCAGTATTCGAAAAACTTCCAGCGCAAGATCTGGGACGAGGCTTATGGCAAGAAGTTCCGCTTCCCGACCTTCCTCGGCGCGTTCAAATACTACACCTCCTACACGCTGAAGACCTGGGACGGGCAGCGCTATCTGGAGCGGTATGAGGACCGGGTGGTCATGGTCGCGCTGACGCTGGCCCGCGGCGACGAAGAGCTTGCAACGCGGCTGATGGAGGAGATCATCGCCGGTCGCTTCCAGCCCGCGACGCCGACCTTCCTGAACGCCGGCAAGAAGGCACGGGGCGAATTCGTCTCCTGCTTCCTGCTGCGGATCGAAGACAACATGGAAAGCATCGGGCGCGGCATCAACTCCGCCCTGCAACTCAGCAAGCGCGGCGGCGGCGTGGCCCTGATGCTGACCAATATCCGCGAACATGGCGCGCCGATCAAAGGGATCGAAAACCAGTCATCCGGCGTCATCCCGGTGATGAAGCTGCTGGAGGACTCGTTCTCCTACGCCAACCAGCTTGGCGCACGTCAGGGCGCGGGCGCGGTTTATCTGAACGCGCATCACCCCGATATTCTGCGTTTCCTCGACACCAAGCGCGAAAACGCGGATGAGAAAATCCGCATCAAGACCCTGTCACTTGGCGTGGTGATCCCGGACATCACCTTCGAGCTGGCGAAGAAGAACGAGGATATGTACCTCTTCTCGCCCCATGACGTGGAAAAGGTCTATGGGATGGCGTTCTCCGACATCTCGGTGACCGAGAAATATCACGAGATGGTCGACGACCCGCGCATCCGCAAGAAGAAGATCAATGCGCGCGCCTTCTTCCAGACGATTGCCGAAATCCAGTTCGAATCCGGCTATCCCTATATCATGTTCGAAGACACGGTGAATTCCGCCAACCCGATTGCAGGCCGCATCGCCATGTCCAACCTGTGCAGCGAAATCCTGCAGGTGAACACGGCGTCGAAATATAATGAAGACCTGTCCTATGCCGAAATGGGTACGGATATTTCCTGCAATCTCGGCTCGCTGAACATCGCCAAGGCAATGGATAGCGGCGATCTGGGCGGCACGGTCGGCACCGCGATCCGGGCGCTGAACGCCGTGTCGGAAATGTCCTCGATCGACAGCGTGCCGTCGATCCGCAAGGGCAATGACGAAAGCCACGCCATCGGGCTAGGGCAGATGAACCTGCATGGCTATCTGGCGCGTGAGCGGATCCATTACGGCTCGCCCGAAGGGATCGACTTCACGAATATCTACTTCGCGACGGTACTGTATCACGCGCTGCGCGAATCCAATGCGCTCGCCCGCGAACGGGGGCGCAGCTTCGCCGGGTTCGAGGACTCGAAATACGCCGACGGCTCGTTCTTCGACAAATACACCGACCGCGACTGGCTGCCCGAAACCGACCGCGTGAAGGAGCTGTTCGAAACCGCCGGGATCGAGATCCCGACGCGCGAAGACTGGGCTGCGCTGCGCGAGGCGATCATCAAGGACGGGCTGTACAACCGCAACCTTCAGGCGGTGCCGCCGACCGGCTCGATCAGCTATATCAACTACGCGACCTCCTCCATCCACCCGATCACCGCCAAGATCGAGGTGCGCAAGGAAGGCAAGATCGGCCGCGTCTACTACCCGGCCCCCTATATGACGAACGACAATCTGGAGTTCTACCGCGACGCCTATGAAATCGGCCCGGAGGCGATCATCGACACCTATGCCGCCGCGACCCAGCATGTCGATCAGGGCCTGTCCCTGACCCTGTTCTTCCCCGCCGACGCGACCACCCGCGACATCAACCGCGCCCAGATCTATGCGTGGAAGAAGGGGATCAAGACCATTTATTATATCCGCCTGCGCCAGGCCGCCCTTGAAGGGACCGAGGTCGAGGGCTGCGTTTCCTGCACGCTGTGAAGGACAAGACCATGAAAGACGCCATCAATACCGCCCGCCCGGTGCCCGCCGCCGTCAACTGGAACCGGCTTCAGGACGACAAGGATCTGGAGATCTGGAATCGTCTGACCGCCAATTTCTGGTTGCCGGAGAAGGTGCCGCTGTCGAATGACATCCCAAGCTGGTCACAGCTCAAGCCGCAGGAACAGACGCTGACGATCCGGGTTTTCACCGGGCTGACACTGCTCGACACGATCCAGAACACGATCGGCGCGCCGTCGCTGATGCCCGATGCGCTGACCCCGCATGAGGAGGCCGTGCTGAGCAATATCTCCTTCATGGAAGCGGTTCACGCACGCAGCTATTCCAGCGTGTTCTCGACGCTGTGCCAGACGAGCGAGGTCGACGAGGCGTTCCGCTGGTCCTCGGAGAACGAGCAATTACAGGCAAAATCGCGGCTGATCCTCGACGAATATGACAGCGCCAGCCACCCGCTGAAGAAGAAGGTCGCCAGCGTCTTCCTGGAAAGCTTCCTGTTCTATTCGGGCTTCTACCTGCCGATGCACTGGTCGAGCCGCGCGCGGCTGACCAACACCGCCGACCTGATCCGGCTGATCATCCGGGATGAGGCGATCCACGGCTATTATATCGGCTACAAATACCAGCGTGGGCTGGAAAAACTGACCGAGGCAGAACGCGGAGAGCTGAAGGATTTCGCCTTCTCGCTGCTGTTCGATCTCTATGAGATCGAGGGGAAATATACCGAGACGCTGTATGATCCGGTCGGGCTGACCGAGGATGTGAAGCATTTCCTGCATTACAACGCCAACAAGGCGCTGCAGAATCTCGGCTATGAGCAGCTTTTCCCGGCTGAAACCTGCAAGGTTTCGCCCGCGATCATGGCCGCGCTGTCGCCGAATTCGGATGAAAACCACGACTTCTTCTCCGGCTCCGGGTCGAGCTATGTGATCGGCAAGGCGGTCGCGACGGAGGATGAGGACTGGGATTTCTGATCCGGTCCCGTGGATAAGCAGAATAAATAGGGGGCGCGCTTCGGCGTGCCTTTTTCCTGTGTGATCCGTGTATGCACGGCGTGTGCACAGCGTGTGCACCGGGTGTGCACGGGGTGGATGTGTTTGTGGTGCGCTGAAGCGCACCCTACGGCGCATTGTTAAAACCCGTAGGGTGCGCTTCAGCGCACCACAAATTTGACCATATCTTAACCGCCCCGTGCCATCATCCGGGCCATGTCGAATTATCATCGCCCCCGGATCCAAGGCGCCTGCATCTTCTTCACCGTCGCCCTCGCGCAGCGCGGAAGCAACCTGCTGGTCACCGAGATCGACCGGCTGCGTCACGCGACATCTCAGGCCAGACACCGGCGACCGTTCACGATAGATGCAATGGTGATCCTGCCCGATCACCTTCACGCCGTCTGGACCCTGCCGGAGCGTGACAGCGACTACGCGGTCCGCTGGGCCGCGATCAAGGCGGGTTTCTCGCGCGGGTTGCCGCCGGGGCGATTGCGGCACAGCCATGTCATGCGGCGCGAGAAGGGCATTTGGCAGAGACGGTTCTGGGAGCATCATCTGCGCAGCGAGCAGGCACGCATCGCGGCCATCCGGTATTGTTGGATCAACCCGGTAAAACATGGGTTGGTCGATACGCCGGAGGATTGGCCGTATTCGTCGTATCGCCGGGATGGGGGCAGTTGCGCGTAGGGTGCACTGTAGGGTGCGCTTCAGCGCACCGTTTACCAATCACCGCATACCTGATCCCACGCAATTTTGGTGCGCTGAAGCGCACCCTACGGTTTGGCATCGCGCAGCTCTCGCGACAACGTCAAATTATCAAATCACCGTATCCCGAAATAAGTGTACCCAGAGCGATTATCACTATCTCAAAGTAGAAGATCACAACCTCAGCTAAAATGACTTGATGGCCCCAACGCCGAGCGAGATGCATTGCAACTCCACGCTCATCCTGCTCTCGCCGCGCGGTCTCAAATTCAAGCATTTTCGGTCGCAAGAACGCAATCGAAATAACCGCTCCCGCGACCATCAAGCTACCGGCCCGCTGGAACTCGTCGGCATGTCCCCGAAAATAAATGATCGCAGCGAAGACGGATGGAACGAGAGAGACAAACGAGAAGAATAACCAGAAACCCCACCGGTACATTCGTCACCGCGTGAACTTCTTATATTTCACCCGTTTCGGTTCCACAGCGTCCGGGCCGAGGCGTTTGATCTTGTCGGCCTCGTAATCCTCGAAGTTGCCCTCGAACCATTCGACATGGGCGTTGCCCTCGAAGGCGAGGATATGGGTACATAAACGGTCGAGGAAAAACCGGTCGTGGGAGATGATAACCGCGCAGCCGGCGAAATCTTCCAACGCGGCTTCCAGAGCCTGCAGCGTTTCGACATCCAGATCGTTGGTCGGTTCGTCGAGCAGCAGCACATTGCCGCCGGATTTCAGCAGCTTGGCCATATGGACACGGTTACGCTCACCGCCGGAAAGCTGGCCGACCTTTTTCTGCTGATCGCCGCCCTTGAAGTTGAACGCGCTCGCATAGGCACGGCTGTTCATCTGAACGTCGCCGAGTTCGATCTGCTCGGCCCCGCCGGAGATTTCTTCCCACACGGTCTTGTCACCGGCCAGCGCGTCGCGGGACTGGTCGACATAGGACAGCTCCACCGTGTCGCCATAGGTGATCTCGCCCGCGTCGGGTTTTTCCTGCCCGGTCAGCATGCGGAAAAGGGTCGATTTACCGGCACCGTTCGGGCCGATCACGCCGACGATCCCGCCGGGCGGCAGCGAGAAGGACAGATCCTCGATCAAGAGCTTGTCGCCCATGGCCTTTTTCAGCCCCTCGACCTCGATCACCTTGCCGCCGAGGCGTTCGCCATTCGGGATGATGATCTGCGCGCGGCCGACCTTTTCGCGTTCGGACTTGCCCGCCATTTCGTTATAGGCGTTGATCCGGGCTTTCTGCTTGGCCTGACGGGCTTTCGCACCGGCGCGGATCCACTCCAGTTCGCGATCAAGCTGTTTCTGGCGCGCCTTGTCCTCGCGGGCCTCCTGCGCCATGCGCTTGGATTTCTGTTCCAGCCAGCTTGAGTAATTGCCCTCGTAGGGGATGCCACGGCCGCGATCCAGTTCCAGAATCCAGCCGGTGATGTCATCGAGGAAATAGCGGTCGTGGGTGACCACCAGGATCGTACCGGGATATTCGATCAGGTGCTTTTGCAACCAGGCGATTGTCTCGGCATCCAGATGGTTGGTCGGTTCGTCGAGCAGCAGCATGTCAGGCGCTTCCAGCAGCAGCTTGCACAGTGCCACGCGGCGGCGCTCCCCCCCCGAGAGGGTCGAGACATCGGCATCGTCGGGCGGGCAGCGCAATGCCTCCATCGCGACGTCGATCTGGCTGTCGAGATCCCAGAGGTTCTCCGCGTCGATTTCATCCTGAAGCTTCGCCATCTCCTCGGCGGTCTCATCCGAGTAGTTCATCGCCAGTTCGTTGAACCGGTCCAGCTTGGCCTTTTTCGCGGCGACGCCGAGCATGACGTTTTCGCGCACGTTCAGGCTTTCATCAAGCTGCGGCTCCTGCGGCAGATAGCCGACGCGCGCGCCCTTGGCCGCCCATGCCTCGCCCGAGAAATCCTTGTCGAGCCCCGCCATGATCTTCAGAAGCGTCGATTTACCCGCGCCGTTCACGCCGACGACGCCGATCTTGACGCCGGGCAGGAAGTTCAGGCGGATATTCTCGAAGACCTTCTTGCCGCCGCCGTAGGTCTTGGACACGCCGTCCATGTGATAGACGAATTCATAGGCTGCCATCGGGCGCTCCTGTCGGAAAAACGAGTTCGGAGTTATTTAGGCGATCATCGGGACGAATTGAAGCGCTCACTTGCACGGGCGGCGGCAAGACCGCCCCCGCACGGCAAAAACGGGGGGGCGATCCGCTTGTGGCGTTGATCCTGCACCTAGTCGGCGTCCCATTCGCGCAATGCGCCGTTCGGGGCGTATTCGGCTTCGAACCAGCGGCCTTCGGCATCGCGGGCGTCGATTTCGAAACCATCATCCTTGAACTCGATGCTTTCGAATACGCCATTTACCGGGAAACGGTCCGCGTTCAGCAGAACCTCCGGCAATACGGCACGCACCTCGGAGACGGGTGCGGGGCGGGAATGGCTGGCCTCGATCTCCTCCAGCGATCCGTCGCGATGAAAGTCGATTTCAATCCTGACACCGCCGGGCAGCGTGCCTTCCAGATCCGGGCCGCGGCGATTGCCCGGATTGATGTCGGTTTTCGACAGGGACAGCGTA
This sequence comes from Paracoccus sp. SCSIO 75233, assembly GCF_027912675.1. NCBI lineage: Bacteria > Pseudomonadati > Pseudomonadota > Alphaproteobacteria > Rhodobacterales > Paracoccaceae > Paracoccus > Paracoccus sp. SCSIO 75233. The sequence goes on from NZ_CP115757.1 coordinate 2,701,899, forward strand.
TGAGCGACCTTTTCAATCGCCGCCCGGTCGGGTGCGGTTTCCTGCCCGATCGCGGGCAAGACGAGCAATCCGGCGAGAAGCGGCGCGGTCAGATATTTCATTACAATCTCCTTCATTGCGGACTGTAGGGATCAGTCAATCAAGCAACGCGTGGGCTTGCGGGTGGTTTCCGCCGTCGGCCCGGACAAAACGGACCTGTCGGACGCGCGCGCAGATCAGCGCAGCGCGGCGTTGAAATCCCGGTCAAAATGCGATCTCAGAAAATCGTATTGGGCGGAAAAGCGGCGCGACAGAATCTCGCGGATCCCGGCATCGGGCATATTGTCGGGTTCGGGCAGCGAAAATACGCGGCGGTCCAGATCCGTGTAGTCATGCGGCGGCAGGTCGAGGAAGCGCTCGATACGGCGCATGAGGGACGCGGGCATGCTGGCGATATGGCCATAGGGCAGGACCAGCAGCCTGTCCGCGCCCAGCCGGGCTTGCCAGCGGGGCAGATAGGCGGCGTAGTCGCCACGGTCGGCCAACACCTGCTCATTCTCTGCCGCCTCAAACCATTCATCATCGGTTTCGGGTTTCTGCCCGCGCCGGTGCATGTTCATGCGCAGTTGCGACATGGCGCGGTCGACCGGGTCGCGGATCAGGTAGATGAACTGCGCGTCGGGCAGATAACTGGCGATGTGGTCGACGCCATCGTCAGGCAGGCAGGAATAGGCGGGGGTGATGTCCAGCGGGCGGGTGTTCGCGGAGGCCGGGGCGAAGATGCCGCGATACCAGTCATCGGTGAACGGCTCCCCCGCCAGCGCATCGAGCCAAGCGGCCAGTTGCGACGGTATCGGGCGGTTTTTGCGGCGAAACCGGCTGCGGACGGACCGGATAAAGCCCGCGACATGCTGCGGTGTCCATTTCCGGTGTCCTGGGCAGAACAGATGGTCGAAATAATGCGCCTCTTTCATCGGCGGCGCCCAGATGCCGGGATGCTGGGCAAGCGCCCTGTGCAGCCAGCTTGTGCCCGCCTTTTGCGCGCCGATGCCGATCACGCTGGGCAGGCGCGGTTGCGGCGGATCGAGCCAGAGTGGGGGCTGTTCATTCAGCCGCACTATGTGCGGGACGGACGGCGAGGTCGGCGCAGACGCCTCTGCCGCGCCGAGGGCGGCGTTGAACGCCTCGTCGAAATGCGCGCGCAGGAAATCATATTGCGCGGCAAAGCGGGCGCGCAGCATCCGCCGCCCTTCCTCCGGGAATTCGGGCGCGGCGCTGCCCTTGAACACATGGGCGGTCAGGGTGGGATAGTCATATTCTGCAATCCCCAGAAACGCCTCGACCTCGCGCATCAGCCCAGCCGGGTCGCTGGCGATGCGGCCATAGGGCAGGATCAGCAGCCGGTCGGGGCCAAAGCGCGCCTGCCAGCGGGGAATATAGGTGGCATAGTCGCCGTGATTATCCAGAACCGGATCGTCGAGATGGGCCAGATAGCCCTCCGGGGTCTTCGGCAGTGTCTTGTGGCGGCTGAGATTCATCCGAAGCTGCGAGATCGCCCGATCCACCGGATCGCGGATCAGGTAGATGAATTTCGCATTGGGCAGAAATGTCGCGACCTCATCGACAGCTTTTTCGGGCAGCGTCGAATATTCGGGTGTCGAATCCAGCGGCAGGGTGCCAGGCGGCGCGGGCGAGAAAATGCGGCGATACCAACCGGGGGTGAACATCTGTTCCGATGTCATCTCGTCCAGATAGCGCCGCATATCCTGCGGGATCGGCTCCCCCTTCGCGGTGGCGCGACGCTCGATCCCCTGAATGGAGCGTTTGAAATGCCAGGGCAGCCATTTCATGTTCTCCGGCACATGGCGGCCGTCGAAATAATGAAGCTCCTTGACGGGTGCTGCCCAGATTTTCGGATGCGCGCTAAGCTGAGTGTGCAGCCAGGTCGTGCCGGCCTTCTGGGCCCCGATGCAAACGACGCGCGGTTTGCGCGGTTTGCCGTCGGTGACCCAGCCCGTCACAACCGACCCCAGAGGTCGTATTCGCCAGCCTCATCGACGGTGACGGCGACGATGTCGCCGGGGTTCAGCGCCCCGAACCCGTCATCGATGAACAGATTGCCGTCGATTTCGGGCGCATCGGCCTTGGTGCGGCAGGTGGCGCCCTGTTCGTCGACCTCGTCCACGATCACCTCAAGCCGCTGGCCGACCTTGGCGGCGAGCTTGGCTTCGCTGATCGCCTGAGCTTTCTGCATGAAGCGGTCGAAACGGTCCTGCTTGATCTCGTCCGGGACGTGGTCGGGCAGATCATTCGCCCGTGCGCCTGCGACGTTTTCGTATTGGAAGCAGCCGACACGATCAAGCTGCGCCTCGTCCAGCCAGTCGAGCAGGGTCTGAAATTCCGCCTCCGTCTCGCCGGGGTAACCGACGATGAAAGTCGAACGCAGGGTGATGTCCGGGCAATCCGCGCGCCATGCCGCGATCTCATCCAGCGTTTTCGCCGCCGCTGCCGGGCGGGCCATGCGTTTGAGCGTATCCGGGTGGGCGTGCTGGAAGGGGATGTCCAGATAAGGCAGCACCAGCCCTTCCGCCATCAGCGGGATCAGGTTGCGCACATGCGGATAGGGATAGACGTAGTGCAGCCGCACCCAAGCGCCCAGACCGCCCAGATCGCGGGCCAGATCGGTGATATGCGCACGATGGCCACGGGTTTCGGCATGTTTCAGATCCACCCCATAGGCCGAGGTATCCTGCGAGATGACCAGCAGTTCCTTCACCCCCGCCTCGACCAGCTTTTCCGCCTCGCGGATGACGGCATGGGCAGGGCGGCTGGCCAGACGGCCGCGCATATCGGGGATGATGCAGAATTTGCATTTGTGGTTACAGCCTTCGGAAATCTTCAGATAGCTGTAATGGCGTGGGGTCAGGCTGACGCTGCTGGCAGGCAGCAGGTCCACGAAAGGATCGGGGCTGGGCGGCACCGCGCCATGCACCGCGTCCAGCACCTGTTCATATTGATGCGGCCCGGTGACGGCCAGCACCTTTGGATGTGCGCCGGTGATATAATCGGGCTCCGCCCCCAGACAGCCGGTGACGATCACCCGCCCGTTCTCCGTCAGCGCCTCGCCAATCGCATCCAGCGATTCCGCCTTGGCACTGTCGAGGAAGCCGCAGGTGTTCACAATCACCGCGTCCGCGCCGGAATAATCGGGGCTGATCGCATAGCCCTCCGCCCGCAGCCGGGTCAGAATGCGTTCGCTGTCCACCAGCGCCTTCGGGCAGCCAAGGCTGACCATACCGATGGTTGGCTGGCCGTCACGACGGGCATCCGGCACGGCGGCGCGGGCAAGGTCGGGGCGAAGCTGGGGCGGGTTCTGGCTCATCGCCGGAGTCCTAGGCGCAGCCATTTGCAAAAGCAAGAAGCCGCGTTCGCGATCCGGGATCGGTGCATGACGGGCCGGTCACATGAGGCGACCGGCCCGCAGTTTCGTCAGGCCGCCCCGTCGGTGGCTTCGCGGGTCCCGGACAGGCCGATCAGCGCGATACCGTTGGAGATCAGCTCAACCGCCAGCATCACGCCAAGGATGGTCAGCGCCGAGGCCGGGAAGTTGGAGAAGATCATGATCGACAGGATGATCGACAGCGCACCGCTGAGCAGCAGCAGCCAGAAACCGCCGGTTTTGCGCAGCGAGAACGAGGCAACGGCCTTGAAGATGCCGTTGACGAGGAACAGCGACGCGGCAAGGATGGTCAGCGATACGACGCCGGCCAGCGGATTGCGCAGCATCACGATGCCAAGGATCACACAGGCGATGCCCAGAAGGATGATCCAGATCCGTCCGCCCCAGCCCTTGACCTGGAAAGCGGCGATGATTTCAAGAATACCAATAAACAGGAACGACCAGCCTGCGATCAGTTCGGCGGTCAGGGTCGCGGCCAGAGGATTGGCAAGCGCGAGAATACCGGCGAGGATCGAAAGCACGCCGACGATAATCCACAAGATACGAGCAGTCATAGCAACTCTCCTAAGACGTTAAGTAAGCGCGTGTTCCCCCTTTCTTATGGCGATAGCGCGCCAGAATCACCCCTTCGTGATTATTCCACCCAAGGGCTGTGCCAAATTTGCCGAGCAGCGGCGCGAAATGTCACGCTATTGTGGCTTTCCCGTACGGCATCCCCTGCCGCAATATCCGCGCATGAGACCCATCCGGCTTGACATCGTTTTTGCCCTGTTTCTGCTGATTTGCACCCCGGCTGTCGCGCAGCAGCGGATCGTGGAGCGGGACACATATATCGACATCTGGAACCATTCCGGCGGAAATGTGCTGGAAATGGTGCAGCTTCGCAACAAGCTGGCCCGGTCAGGCAAGGAGATCCGCCTGCGCGGCTATTGCCGGTCTGCCTGCACAATGCTCATCACCTTGCCGAATGCCTGTATCGGACCGCGCTCGATGATCGGGTTTCATGCGCCACGGATCAAGGGCACGAACATCATCCCGCCCTTTGTCGATCAGATCATGGCCGCCCATTATCGGGGCGAGATCCTGCGGCGCTGGAATAGCGAGTGGCGGTATAGTCTGGAGATGGTGCGGATCGGCGCGCCGGAATATCTGAAGCTGGACCCTGCAACCAAGGTCTGTCCGATGCCCGACTGACCGGGTTCCCGGCAGCGACGCGGGATGCCGGGCCGCCCGTTCAGGCAGCCCGGACAGATTGGCAGGATTATTCCGCCGACAGCATTTCCGGCACGGACAGCAGGATGAACTCGTTATCCGCAGCCTTGCCGATTTCGCGACCGCCCGAGAAGGGCAGGTTGTTGTCGTTGGCGACGAGGATATGGGTTTCATCGACGCGGGCGACATCTTCGATGGTCACGAAGGGGAAGGTCAGCTTGCCCTCTTCGGCGGCGGTGCCGGGCAGCGCCAGACCGTCGGGATCGTTGATGTCGAGCAGGTTGATATGGCCGATGCGGCGCATATTACCCTCTTCATCGGTGCTGGCGGTGTCGACCAGAACGATGTTCTTGACCAAAGCCGGGCTCGGGTAGCAGGCCGAGACATCCGTCGCGCCCTCGGCACAGGCATTGGCGGCGTCGCCCTCGCCATTGTCACGCTCGATCACCAGCGCGCGGGTGGCATCGATGAAGTTGAAATCACCGATGGCGGCGGCACCCTCGGACAGTTTGAAGCCGTAGCGGTCGCCGGTCCATTCGCCGGTTTTCGGATCGAAGGTCTGAACCAGCAGCGAATCGCCCTCCGGCTCGCCATTCTCGCCCAGAAGCGGCTTCTCCATCATCGCCCAAAGGAGGCCGGTTTCCGGGTTCAGCGCCATGCCTTCATAGCCGCCCGAACGCTGCACGCGATAATCGGTGCCAGCGGCGGCAGGAACGATGGTCCCGGCGGTGTCGGGGCCGGTCAGGACCGCACCTTCCAGCAGCGTCGGGTAAACGCCAAGCACCTTGCCGGTCAGGTCGGCACGGATCAGGTTCGGGCCGAACTCCTCGCCAATCCAGATTTCACCGTCGACATACTGGATGCTTTCCGGGTCGAAATCGGCGCCGGTCAGATAGCGGCTGTCGGTCGCTTCGTTGGTGATGCGGAAAGGCACCTTGCCGTCAGGATCGTGCAGAAAGATCGTCTCCCGACGTTCGACCGTGCCGTTTTCGAAATCGGGCATCATGCGATGGAAGAACAGCGCCGCATCGGGGCTGTTCACCTTGCGACCGAAACCGTTATCGGTCAGCACGAACCAGCTTCCATCCTCGGCCCGGTTCATGGCGAGACCGGACATGCCCTGAACCGGCTGACCCATGAAGGGCAGGAAAACGCCGGTCGGATGTTCGCCCGACTTGCCCTCGACGCTCATCGGGGTGTCGTTGCGGGTGTTGGTGGTGAACTTGGCCGAGACCCACAGATCGCGCGGCGCATCGGCGGGTGGTGCCACCATCGTCATGGCAGGCAGCCGGGCGTGACCGGCAAGGGTGGCGGGGAAGGTCTGTTCCTCCTGCGCGAAGGCCGGCAGGGCCACGGTGCAGGCGAGGAAAGCAACGGTATAACGCATGAGACTCATCCTTGATTAGCAACAGGTAAATTCTTGCTAATTCAACGACATGACAGTCTTACGGCGAAATCATTGCGAAAACATGGCGTTTTGGTCAGTTATTATTCCCGGAGCCGCCAGCCGGTCAAAAAGATCCAGCGGATCACCCCCAGACAGACGATCAGCATCAGCGACACGGCAAACAGCGACAGCCCGACCGGCACATCGGCCAGATCGAAAAACGCCCAGCGGAAGCCGGAGATCAGGTATAGAACCGGGTTCATCTTCGCCACGGCTTCCCAGAAGGGCGGCAGCATGGAGGCGGAGTAGAACGCACCCCCAAGGAACACCAGCGGCGTGACCACCATCAGCGGCACGATCTGAAGCTGCTCGAAATTCTTCGCCCACAGCCCGATGATGAAGCCCAGCAGCGAGAATGAAACCGTCGTCAGCAGCAGGAACGCGACCATCCAGAACGGATGCACGATATGCACACCGACAAAGAAGAAGCTGGTCAGCAGGATCAGCACCGCGATCAGGATCGCCTTGGTCGCCGCCGCGCCGACAAAGCCCGCCGTCACCTCGATCCAGCCCGCCGGGGCGACGAGATATTCGTAGATCGTGCCGGAGAATTTCGGGAAATAGATACCGAAAGACGCGTTGGACACCGATTGCTGCAACATGGTCAGCATCATCAGCCCGGGGACGATGAACGCGCCATACTCGATCCCCTCGACCGACTGGATGCGCCCGCCAATGGCGGCCCCGAACACCACGAAATACAGCACTGTGGAGATCACCGGCGAGGCAATGGACTGCCAGACGGTGCGGAAAAACCGCGTCATCTCATGCCGGTAGATGGACCAGATCGCGCCGGTATTGATCATGCCGCGCCCTCCTGCTGCGCCCCGCCCGATGGCTTGGCGTCATCCGAAACTAGCGAGATGAACACTTCCTCAAGGCTCGACTGCTTGGTCGCCACGTCACGCACCTGAATGCCAAGCCGCGCCAGATCGGCCAGCAGATGCGCGATCCCCGTCCGGTCAGAGCGGGTGTCGTAGTCGTAGCCCAGCCTGCGCCGGTCATCCGACAGCGTGATGCCGCGCTGCGCCAGATCGGCAGGCAGCGCGTCCAGCGGTTCATAAAGCTCAATCGTCAGATGTTTCTTGCCGAACTCGCCCATAAGCTCATCCTTGGGCTGCATCAGCAACAGCTTGCCGTGGTTGATGACGCCGATCCGGTCGGCCATTTCCTCGGCCTCTTCCAGATAATGCGTGGTCAGGATGATGGTCACGCCATCGCGGCGAAGCTGCTCGACAACCTGCCACATCTCGCGGCGCAAGGCGACGTCGACGCCGGCGGTCGGTTCGTCCAGAAACAGCACTTTCGGTTCATGCGACAGCGCCTTGGCGATCAGCACCCGGCGTTTCATCCCGCCCGAAAGTTCGCGCGTCGCGGCGTCGCGCTTGTCCCAGAGCGAAAGGCTGCGCAGCACCTTCTCCAGATAAGCATCATCGGGCGGCGCACCGTAAAGCCCGCGGGTAAAGCGGACAGCGTTGATCACCGTCTCGAACGGCTCCAGCGCGATCTCCTGCGGCACCAGCCCGATCAGCTTGCGCGCCGCGCGCCAGTTGGTGCGGATGTCATGCCCGCCGACACGCACCGTGCCGCCGGTCGGGACGACAAGCCCGCAGATGATCGAGATCAGCGTCGTCTTCCCCGCCCCGTTCGGCCCGAGCATGGCGATGATCTCGCCCTCGCCGATGCTCAGCGACACATCGTCGAGCGCCTTTGGCCCGTTCGCATATTGTTTGCTGAGGTGATCGACTTCGATGATCGCGCTCATCGCCTGTCTCCGCATTCAGTTTCGCGCGCGACGCTAACGGACACGCCTTGACGTGTCCACCACCGTCGGCTGACGCCAGAGCATGACGGTCAGCAGCACGGCAAGAAAGACGAACGCCGCTGCCGCAATGGTGAACGTGGTCGGGTAGCCCCAGCGGGCGACAAGCGGCTGACTGGCAATCGGTGACAGGAACTGCCCGAAGAAGAACGAAGCCGTCACCAGCCCCGACACCAGACCGCGCCGATGTGCGGGGGCCGCGTTGAGCGACCTCGTGACGAAGGTCGGCACGGCCAGCCCCAGCCCGGCGCCGATCATCGGTGTGCTGGCCATCGCGCTTACCAGCCCGTCGGCCTGACCGAGCGAATAGAACCCCGCTCCCATCAGCAGAAAACCGCAGACCGGCATGCCGATGCGGCCCAGATAAGGCCGCAACCAGCCGGAGGCGACCGCCATCAATGCCGCCGACAGCATCATCGCCCCCATCACCTCACCCGCCTGACGCGGATCGTCCAGCCCGATCTGGGCCAGATGATAGGGAAGCTGGGTCGGCACGCCGTAAAAGATCATGAAGGTCAGCGCTGCCGCGAATGCCATCGTGGCAACGGTCATCTGCCACCCCGGCTCGCCAGCGGCAGCGGCGTGGCGCGCCGGATCGCCCGGCTCCACCCGCGGCGGCTCTGGCAGCAGGCGCGACAGAAGAGGGATCATCGGCAGCGCGAGTCCATAGATCAGAAATGGCAGCCTTGCGTTCTGCACGGCGAGCACACCCGCCACCATGACGAAGATCAGACCACCCAGATTTGTCGAGGCGATCTGATACCCCATCAGCCGCGCCCGCTCCGGCCCGTCGAAATAATCCCCGATCAGCGCCGCCTGCGAGGTCATGATCAGCGCCACCCCGAAGCCCAGCAACAACCGGCTGGCCAGAATAGCCTCCAGCGATTGCAGATAAAGCCCTGCCGTCCCGGCAATGAAATAGACCGCCAACCCGGTCAGCAACGGTCCCCGGCGGCCCAGCCGGTCGACCATCACCCCGGCAAAAGGTGCGATGATCGCCACCATAAGCGATGGCGCGGTAATCAGCAGCCGGGTCAGAAAAGCGGCATCCGGGTTATCGGCAAAGATCGCCTGCAATCCCGGCAGCGCCGGGGTGATCGTCGCATTGGACATGATGGTGAGCATGGCGGCAAACATCAGCCCCCAAGCGCGGGGATCGCGCAAGATACGGTCCATCAAAAAGCCTTTCGGTTACAGGGCGTGTTGCGGCGCGATTCGCGGCAGGCGCAGAGAACCCCCTGAAAAAACGGCGCAGCCATCCCGGCTGCGATGGCGCTAAAATCCGACAAATGGCCGGAATGGTCAAACCGATTTCCGGCATGCATGAATTTGGCCGCGACCATGCGGCCCGGCGGCACGCCCCGCCGTCACGCTTGCCTCTGCCCGCGCGCTCGGGCATCGTCCCCGCAAAAGCCGCAGGGACACCGATGTTTCCGATCCGAGATCATAACCCGTCAGAACGCACGCCCTATGTGACCTATTCGCTGATCATCGCCAATCTGGTGATGTTCGTGCTGACCACGCCCTGGCTACTGGGCTGGACAGAGCTGTGGTCGCGGCTGGCGCTCTATCCGGTGGCGGTCGTGAACGGGCAATATATGTGGGGGCTGGTGACCCATATGTTCCTGCATGCGGGGCTGATGCATTTCGGCGGCAATATGCTGTTCCTGTTCATCTTCGGCGATAATCTAGAAGATCAGATGGGGCATGGCGGGTTTCTGGGTTTCTATCTGGCCAGTGGGCTGGCGGCAGCGGCAGCGCAGATCGCATCGAACCCGTTCGAGGGCGTTCCGATGGTGGGTGCCTCCGGCGCGATTGCCGGGGTGATGGGCGGATATCTGCTGATGTTCCCGAAAGCCCGCGTAGATGTGCTGGCGATCATTATCATCATCATCAAGATTTTCACCATACCGGCATGGGTCATGCTGGGGCTTTGGTTCCTGCTGCAGGTCTTCGGCAGCTTCGCGCTCATGGGCAGCGAGGGCGTTGCCTACTGGGCCCATGCCGGGGGCTTCATCGCCGGGATCGTGCTGACCGTGCCGCTGTTCCTGCGCCGCGGCGGTCCGCGCTTCTGGAACCGCACGCACGGACTGCCGCCACATCCGGCAACGCAATATTCCCGCAGCCGCATCCCGGAGGTCCGCCGATGAGCCTGCCGCCGATCCAGACCCCGCACCGCCTGACCTGCCATTGCGGCGCGGTCGAGCTTGCCGTGACCCTGTCGGACGGGCTGAACACCAGGCGCCGCTGCGATTGTTCCTTCTGCCGCAGGCGGGGTGCCATCGCCGTCACCGCCCCGTCGGACGGGGTCAGGATCGTCAATGGCGCCGATATGCTGAGCCTCTATCAGTTCAACACCAATACGGCGGAACATTATTTCTGCCGGAATTGCGGCATCTATACCCATCATCGGCGTCGGTCGAACCCCAATGAATACGGCGTCAACGCAGGCGCGCTCGAAGGGGTCAACCCCCGTGATCTCGACCCGGTGCCGTGGGGTGACGGGGTCAATCACCCCTCCGACCGCTGAAATTCATCCTGGCACAAATATCCGGAAATCAGGCAGGCCCCGCAGCCGCCCGCACGCCGGTTGCGGCATAGTTCACCGACAGATCCCGATCCGACAGCGACCAGTCCCAGCTGACCGGGTTGAACACCATGCCCTTGCGGTCGACGACACCCAGCCCGGCCTGCGCCATCATCTCGCCCAACTCGTCGGGGGTGATGAAACGCTGCCAGTCATGCGTCCCCTTCGGCAGCCAGCGCATCACCCATTCCGCCCCGATAATCGCGGCGGCAAAGCTGCGCGCGGTGCGGTTCAGGGTGGAGATGACCAGCACCCCGCCCGGTTTCAGCAGATCGTGACAGGTCGCGACAAAACCCGGCGGATCGGCGACATGCTCGACAATCTCCATCGCCAGAACCGCGTCGAACGTCTCACCCGCTGCCAGCAGATCCTCGGCCGTGGTCGCCCGGTAGTCGATCTCCAGCCCGACCTGCGCGGCATGCAGCCGCGCCACCTCGATATTCTTTGCCGCCGCGTCGGCCCCCACAACCTCGGCCCCGAGCCGCGTCATCGGTTCCGACAAAAGCCCGCCGCCGCAACCGATATCGAGCAGCCGCAGCCCCTCGAACGGGCGCGGCGCGCTCAGGTCTCGGCTGAATTCCGCCGCAATCTGCGTGGTGATATATCCCAGCCGGACCGGGTTCATCATGTGCAATGGCTTGAATTTGCCCTTCGGATCCCACCATTCGGCGGCCATTGCCTCGAATTTGGCGATCTCGGACGGGTCGCGGCTATCGGCGTTCATGCTCGGTCCTTTCGCACCTTTCCTGCGGCGTATATATGGAAAACATGGATCGCACAGCAGGGCAAATCGGCGCGGCGCGGCTTTATCCCCAGACAGACCCTTTCGATCGGCGCAAGATCGGGGTCGGGGATGGCCACACGCTGTATCTGGAACAATCGGGCAATCCGGACGGTCATCCGGTCATCGTCCTGCATGGCGGGCCGGGCGGCGGTTGCAGCCCTTTCATGCGCCGCTTCTTCGATCCGGCGCATTACCGGGCCATCCTGTTCGACCAGCGGGGCTGCGGCCTGTCCACCCCGCGGGCGAGCGTCAAGGCCAACACCACCCAGCATCTTGTCGCGGATATCGAGACGATCCGGCGGGAACTTGGCATCGGCAGGCTCTCGGTCTTTGGCGGAAGCTGGGGCGCGACGCTGGCGCTTGCCTATGCGCAGGCCCATCCGGACAAGGTGACGGCGCTGATCCTGCGCGGCGTGTTTCTGGCGACGCAAGCCGAACTCGACTGGTTCTATGGCGGCGGCGCGGCGCGCTTTTGGCCGGAACGCTGGCAGGCCTTCTGCGAGCCCATCCCGGAGGCGGAGCGCGGCGACATGATCGCCGCCTATCACAGCCGCCTGTTCTGCGGCGACAAATCGGAAGAGCGCCGCTTCGCCCGGTCATGGATCATGTGGGAAAACGGGCTTGCGGCGATGGATATCGCCCATCCCGCAGGGGCCTCACCCGACTACGCCCATGCCTTCGCGCGGCTGGAGAACCATTACTTCCAGAACAAGTGTTTTCTGGAAGAGGGGCAGCTTTTCCAAAACCGCGACCGGATCGAACATATCCCCTGCCAGATCGTTCAGGGCCGCTACGACATGGTCTGCCCGCCCAGTGGCGCATGGCAGCTTGCCGCGGGCTGGCAGAAATGCCGGCTGCGGATGATACCCGCTTCCGGCCACGCCCTGTCCGAGCCGCGAATCGCCGCCGAGCTGGTCTCTGTCATGGATGAGTTGAAAGGTGTTTCGGCATGACCGCGTTTTATTTCTTCGTCTTTCTGGCCGCCTGCGGGGCCGCCGCCGCAACCGGCAGCGTGTTTCTGCCCGGTGCGTGGTATCAATCGCTGAAAAAGCCAAGCTGGACGCCGCCGAAGAAAGCCTTCCCGATCGTCTGGACGACGCTTTACGTCGCCTCCGCCATCGCCGCCACACGCATCGCGATCAGCGACAATCCCGGCCCGGGCCTCGCACTATGGTCGCTGCAGATCGCGCTGAACACGCTCTGGACGCCGGTGTTTTTCGGCGCGAAACGGATGGGCATGGGCATGATCGTCATCGCACTTCTGTGGCTGGTCATGGCGGCCATCACCGTGGTGTTCCTGCAAACCGACCTGATCGCCGGGCTGCTGATGATCCCCTATTTCGCCTGGATCGGCCTCGCCGGGGCGCTGAACTGGCGGATCTGGCGGGCCAATCGAAATCGCAATAAGTAGACCCGCCCCTATGGGCGAGCGTAAGTTGTAGTAGTGAACTGAAATCGAGCCACAATATCTCCACAGATTCCACATTAACACGGTGGACTCGATTAGTATCACTGAGATATAAATAAAGGACCGCAGAGTGCGGGAACACTCTGCGGCTTTTGCAAACCGCCGTTGGCTGACGGTGATTTAGGATATCCTCATGTCGTTTTGACATACTGGGATTCCGAGGTCAAGCGCCATGTTAACGGCTCCATAGCGGAGAAGTTGGGATGAAATCCAACAGACAACCAAGTTATAAGCTAACCTTTGAAGACGCTGTACAGATCTGGAAACGCTATCTTAATGGAGAGTTTCAGAACCGAATTGCAGCTAGCTTCGATGTTAACCCTGGGCGCGTCAACGAAGTGCTTAAAGGGCGAACGTTTCCCGAGAGTGAAGCAGCGGCAAAAGGTGTATAGCTTCAAGTGGGGCGGTCGACGCCGCCCCACGCTATTAGAATTGGAATGAGTTTGTAACGAAGCGCGGTAATAACTGCGATTCGGCTTGAAATCGCCGGGGCACGGGTCTATATCCACGCTCAACAGCGGTGCAGGCCTCCACCCCCTGCGCCACCGGAAGCATGCAACGGGCCGCTGCGGCCCGTTTTTCATTTCTCAGGGATGCTCATGTCGAACGACCTGATCGCCAAGACCGCCATTGACCGCCGCCTTGCGGAGATCATCAGCCCCGTTATCGCGGATATGGGGTTCGAACTGGTGCGCGTCCGCCTTCAGGGTGGCAAGACGGCGACCTTGCAGATCATGGCCGACCGTCCCGATGGTGGCATCAATGTCGAGGACTGCGCCGAGATTTCCACCGTCGTCAGCGCCACGCTGGATGTCGAGGATCCCATCGAGGACAAATACATGCTGGAGGTCTCCTCCCCCGGTATCGACCGCCCGCTGACCCGGATGAAGGATTTCGAAACCTATGAAGGTTACGACGCCAAGCTGGAAACCAACCAGCAGATCGACGGGCGCAAGCGTTTCACCGGTGTTCTGGCGGGGGTCGAGGGCGATGACGTGCTGATCAATATCGAGGTCGCGGGCGACACCCAGACCATCGGGCTGAATTTCGACTGGCTGGCCGATGCCAAGCTGCTGCTGACCGACGAGCTGATCGCGGAAATGCTGCGCCAGAAGAAAGAAGCCGGGGTCGAGATCGACAATCTCGACGAATCCATGTTCGACGAAGTTCAAACCGAAAGCGGCGCAGAAGACGACGCCGCAACGAAGGAGTAAGTGATGGCAATCACCTCTGCCAATCAGCTGGAACTGTTGCAAACCGCCGAGGCCGTGGCCCGCGAAAAGATGATCGAGCCTGAGCTTGTCATCGAAGCGATGGAGGACAGCCTCGCCCGTGCCGCGAAATCCCGCTACGGCGCGGAGATGGACATCCGCGTCTCCATCGACCGCAAGAACGGCAACGCGACCTTCACCCGCGTCCGCACCGTGGTCGAGGATGAGGAGGTCGAGAATTATCAGGCCGAATTCACCCCGGAGCAGGCGAAACCCTATTTCGAGCCGCAGAAGAACCCGCAGAGCGCATGGGTGCGCGAAGGCGAGATCGTTCAGGATTTCACCGGCGGCCCGCAGATCGGCGATATTTTCCAGGAACAGGTGCCGCCCGTCGATCTGGGCCGGATCGCCGCGCAATCGGCCAAGCAGGTCATCCTGCAACGCGTCCGCGAGGCGGAGCGTGATCGCCAATACGAAGAATTCAAGGACCGCGCCGGCACCATCATCAACGGCATCGTCAAGCGCGAGGAATACGGCAATATCGTCGTCGATGTCGGGCGCGGCGAAGCCATCCTGCGCCGGAACGAGAAGATCGGCCGCGAATCCTATCGCCCGAATGACCGCATCCGCGCCTATGTGAAGGATGTGCGCCGCGAAACCCGCGGCCCGCAGATTTTCCTGTCGCGCACCGATCCGCAATTCATGGCGGAACTGTTCAAGATGGAAGTGCCGGAGATCTATGACGGCGTGATCGAGATCAAGGCCGTCGCCCGCGATCCGGGCAGCCGCGCCAAGATCGCCGTCATTTCCTACGACAACTCCATCGACCCGGTCGGGGCCTGCGTCGGTATGCGCGGCAGCCGCGTTCAGGCCGTTGTAGGCGAATTGCAGGGCGAAAAGATCGACATCATCCCTTGGTCGGAAGATCAGGCGACGTTCCTCGTGAACGCGCTGCAACCGGCTGAGGTCTCCAAGGTCGTCGTCGACGAGGACGCGCCCCGCATCGAAGTCGTCGTACCGGAGGAGCAGCTTTCGCTGGCCATCGGTCGTCGCGGCCAGAACGTGCGCCTCGCCTCGCAGCTCACCGGGCTCGATATCGACATCCTGACTGAGGAAGAAGAATCGAAGCGCCGTCAGGCCGAATTCAACGCCCGCACCCAGCTGTTCATGGACAAGCTGGATCTGGACGAATTCTTCGCGCAGTTGCTGGTCGCCGAAGGCTTCACCAACCTCGAAGAGGTCGCCTATATCGAACAGGACGAACTTCTGTCGATTGACGGCGTGGACGAGGCAACGGCGGAAGAGCTTCAGGCCCGCGCCCGCGACGTGATCGAGGCCGCGAACCGCGAGGCGCTTGAGAAAGCCCGCGCCCTTGGTGCCGAGGACAGCCTTATTGAATTCGAGGGGCTGACCCCCCAAATGGTTGAGGTTCTGGCGAATGACGGCGTCAAGACGCTGGAAGATTTCGCCACCTGCGCCGACTGGGAACTCGCTGGCGGCTGGACCACGGTCGACGGTCAGCGCGTCAAGGATGAGGGGCTGCTGGAACCGATGGGCGTTTCGCTGGAAGACGCGCAGAACATGGTGATGACCGCGCGTGTCATGCTGGGCTGGGTCGACCCCGCCGAGTTGGTATCGGAGGAAGAAGAAGACACCGAAACCGCCGGCGACGGCACCGAAACCGAGGAAGCCGGGGCCTGATCGCCCCGGATCTGCGGCGGGCGCGATGACGCGGGGCGGGCGCGAAAAAACGACCGATGTGGCCGAGCGCCGCTGTCTGGTCACGGGCGAGGTGCAACCGAAAGCGGGTTTGATCCGTTTTGTGTTGGGGCCTGACGCTCTGGTCGTGCCCGATCTGGCGGAAAAACTGCCCGGTCGCGGCTTCTGGCTGACCTCGGAACGGGCCGTGATTGACAAGGCGGTTGCGAAGGGCGCGTTCTCACGCGGGGCGAAAGCCCCGGCCAAGGCGCCCGACGGGCTGACGGAACTTATAGAAGACGGGCTTGCGAAGCGGGTAATCGAACTGATTTCGCTGGCACGAAAATCCGGCGGTGCCATCGCCGGTTATGAGAAGGTGAAGGACTGGCTCGCGGCCGGTCAGGTAAAGGTGCTTCTTCAGGCGTCGGACGGGTCCGAACGCGGCAAGGGAAAGCTCTGGACACCGGAAGGGGCACGCTGGTTCGGCTGTCTCACCGCATCAGAATTGGGTTTGGCTTTCGGACGCGATCATGTCATACACAGCGCGCTTTCGCAGGGCGGACTCGCCGACAAAGTGATCCGGGACGCCGGCAGGCTGAATGGCCTGCGGGGGCAATCGGCCATCCGGGCCGGGAAGGAATAAGACGCAGATGAGCGATACAGACGGCAAAAAACCACTCGGCCTTGGCGGCAACCGTTCGGGGCAGGTGAAGCAGAGCTTCAGCCACGGCCGCACGAAAAACGTCGTGGTCGAGACCAAGCGCAAACGCGTTGTGGTCCCAAAACCGGGTGCGGGCGACAAGTCGCGCACCACGGTCTCGCCCGAGAATGCCGCGAAGGCCATCGCCTCGTCCTCGAAGCGCCCGGCTGGCATCTCCGACGCGGAGATGGAACGCCGCCTTAAGGCACTCGCCGCCGCCAAGGCCCGCGAGGCCGAGGAGGCAGCAGCCCGAGAAGCCGAGGAAAAGGCACGCGAGGAAGAACGCGAACGCCGCCGCGCCGAGGCCGAGGCCAAGGAACGCGAGGAACGCGAGCGCGAAGAGGCGCTGAAGGCCAAGGCCGAAGAGGACGCCCGCAAGGCCGAAGAAGCCAAGCTCCGCGCCCAGAAGAAAGAAGAGGTCCGCAAACCGGCCGCCAAGGACGCACCTGTCGACGCAGCCGCCGCGCAGGCCGCAGCATCGCGCGCCGAAACCAAGGGCGTCTCCAACCGTGGTGGCGGCGGCGGCGGTGGCCGCAACGAACGTGGCCGCGACACCCGCCCCGACGATCGTGATTCGCGCGGCAAGAACGACCGCAACAACCGCCGCTCCGGCAAGCTGTCCGTGACCAACGCCCTCGAAGGCGAAGGCGGTCGCCAGCGCAGCCTCGCCGCGATGAAGCGCAAGCAGGAACGCGCCAAGCAGAAAGCTCTGGGCGGCAGCCAGCGGGCCGAGAAACAGTCCCGCGAAGTCCAGCTTCCGGAAACCATCGTCGTTCAGGAACTCGCCAACCGCATGGCCGAACGCGCCGCGGATGTGGTCAAGTCGCTGATGCAGATGGGCATGATGGTCAATATGAACCAGCCCATCGACGCCGACACCGCCGAACTGGTGATCGAGGAATTCGGCCACAAGGCGGTCCGCGTGTCCGACGCTGACGTGGAACAGGTCATCGACACCGTCGACGACAAGGAAGAAGACCTCCAGCCGCGCCCGCCGATCATCACCATCATGGGCCATGTCGACCACGGCAAGACTTCGCTGCTCGACGCAATCCGCAAGGCCAACGTCGTCTCCGGCGAGGCGGGCGGTATTACCCAGCATATCGGCGCCTATCAGGTGACAACCGACAGCGGCGCGGTGCTCAGCTTCCTCGACACGCCCGGCCACGCCGCGTTTACGTCCATGCGGGCGCGCGGCGCGAATGTCACCGACATCGTCGTGCTGGTCGTCGCCGCCGATGACGCCGTGATGCCCCAGACGGTGGAGGCGATCAATCACGCCAAAGCCGCCAACGTGCCGATGATCGTCGCCATCAACAAGATCGACAAGCCGGAGGCCGACCCGCAGAAAGTCCGCACCGATCTGCTCCAGCACGAAGTCATCGTGGAGGAGATGTCCGGTGAGGTTCAGGATGTGGAGGTCTCCGCCCAGACCGGGCAGGGCCTTGACGAACTGCTGGAGGCCATCGCGCTTCAGGCCGAGATCCTGGAACTCCGCGCCAACCCCGACCGTGCCGCGCAAGGTGCCGTGATCGAGGCCAAGCTGGATGTCGGCCGCGGCCCCGTGGCCACGGTTCTCGTCCAGAACGGCACGCTTCGCCGCGGCGACATCTTCGTCGTGGGCGAGCAATGGGGCAAGGTCCGCGCGCTCATCAACGATCAGGGCGACCGCGTGGATGAGGCTGGCCCCTCCGTCCCGGTGGAGGTGCTGGGCCTCAACGGCACGCCGGAGGCCGGCGATGTGCTCAACGTCGTCGATACCGAAGCGCAGGCCCGCGAGATCGCCGAATACCGCGAGGAGGCCGCGAAGGACAAACGCGCCGCCGCCGGTGCCGCCGTCACGCTGGATCAGATGCTGGCGCAGGCCAAGGCCGACGAAAACGTCGCCGAACTGCCTGTCGTCGTCAAAGCCGACGTGCAGGGCTCTGCCGAAGCCATCGTCCAGGCGCTCGAAAAAGTCGGTAATGACGAGGTCCGCGTCCGCGTCCTCCATTACGGCGTCGGCGCGATCACCGAATCCGATATCGGCCTCGCCGAAGCTTCGCGCGCCCCGGTCATCGGTTTCAACGTCCGCGCCAACGCCCCGGCCCGCAACTCCGCCAACCAGAAAGGGGTGGAGATCCGCTACTACTCCATCATCTACGATCTGGTCGACGACATCAAAGCCGCCGCCTCCGGCCTTCTCTCCGCCGAAGTGCGCGAGAGATTCATCGGCTATGCCGAGATCAAGGAGGTGTTCAAGGTCACCGGCGTCGGCAAGGTCGCAGGCTGTCTGGTCACCGAAGGCGTCGCCCGCCGCTCCGCCGGCGTCCGCCTGCTGCGCGACAACGTGGTGATCCACGAAGGCACGCTGAAAACCCTCAAACGCTTCAAGGACGAGGTGAAAGAGGTCCAGTCCGGTCAGGAATGCGGCATGGCGTTCGAAAACTACGACGACATCCGCCCCGCCGACGTGATCGAGATCTTCGAACGCGAAGAGGTCGAACGGACGCTGTAACGCGGCTGTTTGATTGCAGACATGGAAAGGCCCGCCGTGATGGCGGGCTTTTTTATTTTGCCCTTGCGCACCACCCGGCGCGGCCATCTCGGGCGACTGCCCTCGATGCCGCGACGGCCGGAACCGAGATTGACAACATGGAACCGGCATGGAACTGATCGCCCCATAAACGGTGCTGTCAGGATTGCGTTTCATGACACTGGATTTGCGTTTTTCGCCCCGCCTGTTTGCCCGTCATTCGCTGACGGTATTGATCGCCCTTCAGATGATAAGCGGCATAAGCGGGGCGCAGGCGCAGGAAGCGCCGGTCATCCCGGCGATCCCTGCAATCATTGTCCCCGATTTCATTGGTGTCGAACCCGTTCAGCAGAGCTTTGAGGACGCGCTCGGCGACAGGCTGGCGGAGATTGACGGCATCCGGATTGCACCGGCACGCTGCGATGAAGCCGGTGCCTTTACACCAAGCCTCGGCATGGTGCTTCAGGACGATAGCGGCATTATCGCCAATCTCGGTGACGACGGAACCTATATCATTGATCAGGACGGGTCCGGCATCGCCAATCTTGGCGATACGCAGTTCATCGTCGAGGCGGACGGGTCCGGGACCATAAACCGCACTGGCCCGGATGAGGCTTCTCAGGTGCAGATCACGATCGAGGCGGATGGCTCGGGAACCTATAGCGGCCCTCTCGGACAGATTTCGCTCGACGGCATGGGCGGCGGCGCGTGGAACTCACCGCTGAAGGGGCAGATCTCCGTTGAGGCTGATGGCAGTGGGACATGGAATGGCCCGCTGGGCCAGATCAGCAATGAGGGCGACGGCAGTGGAACCTGGAACGGCGAGCAGCGCATCATCAACAACGGCGATGGCAC
Organism: Paracoccus sp. SCSIO 75233; assembly: GCF_027912675.1. Classification (NCBI taxonomy): domain Bacteria; kingdom Pseudomonadati; phylum Pseudomonadota; class Alphaproteobacteria; order Rhodobacterales; family Paracoccaceae; genus Paracoccus; species Paracoccus sp. SCSIO 75233. The sequence goes on from NZ_CP115757.1 coordinate 2,721,637, forward strand.
CGGTCTCATCGAAGGCGATGAGGTGCAAATGGCCCCCCTGCCGCCGGTCCCGCCTTTGGGACGCTTTCCGCTGCTGACCAAATTTCGCGTCCCGCCAGCCGCCTGCGGCTACGTCATCACGCTTGATGACAGCATTCTCTTTGATTTCGACAAGTCCGACCTGCGCGAAGATGCCACGACCGTGGTCGATACCCTCGCTTCCGCATTCGTTGAGGTCAGCCCTCCACGTCTGGAGATTCGCGGCCATACCGACAGCAAGGGAAGCGCCGACTACAATCAGGACCTGTCCGAGCGCCGCGCCATGACGGTCGGACAGGCCCTCAAACTGCGGGATGTCCGCAGCGAAATCGACACGCGCGGTTTTGGTCTGACCCAGCCGGTTGCGCCGAATGACATCAATGGCGTTGATAACCCCGCCGGTCGCCAGCTGAATCGCCGCGTGGAGATTTACGTCCCGAACGGATGAGGCTCACTGCGACCGGTCGATAGCTTTTTCAATCGCGCGAAACCGTATCGGTCAGGACACCAACCACAGGCAGTGCCGCAATCGGTGTACGCCCTGTGTACAGCGCGTGTACGCGCCGCGTACCGGCTGTGCCGCCCCAAACTTCACGAATTACGGGCCCGCCGCCAGTTTCCGCGCTACCCCGGCGCAACACACCCGCCCGCACCCTGTTGCAGCAATCTGCGGCGCTGAGACGACCCGACCGGCGAGTCGTCGCAATGTGCCCCGCTTATTCCCGCGCGGGCAGAACCGTACCGGCACAGGGACCGAAGCCAATCCGGTATCCCTCCCCCTGCGCATGGCCGGACAGGGCGACCGTATCGCCATCCTCGATAAACACCCGCTGCGCAGAACCAGCCGTCACTGGTTGCGTCCCGCCCTCGGTCATTTCCAGCAAGGCCCCCGTCGACTCCCGCGTCGGGCCGGAGATCGTGCCGCTGCCCAGCAAATCCCCCACCCGCATCGGGCAGCCCGATCCGCTGTGATGCGCCAATTGCTGCGCAGAGGAGTAATACATCACGTTGTAATTCACCCGCGACATCACATGCCCGTTCAGCGACCACGACAGATTGAGGTCATATAACCCCGGTTTTTCCTCGCTGAGATAGGGCAGAAGCGGGTTTTCACGCGCAGCACCCTCGCTCCGGAACGGCTCAAGCGCCGCCTGGGTGACAACCCAGGGGCTGATCGTGGTGGCAAAGGCCTTGGCCTGAAACGGGCCGAGCGGCTGATATTCCCATGCCTGAATATCGCGTGCCGACCAGTCGTTCAGCAGGACGTAGCCGAAGATCATCCGCTCCGCCTCCGCGACGCTGACCCGCTCCCCCAGTTTCGTGTCGGCACCGACAATCGCGCCCAGCTCCAGCTCCAGATCCAGCCGCTTGCAGGGCGACCAGAGCGGTCCTTCCTCGCCTTTGATCTGACCCATCGGCCGGACAATATCGGTCCCCGACACAACCACCGACGATGCCCGCCCGTTATAGCCTATGGGCATATGCGTCCATTGCGGCGGCAGCGCGTTTTCCGGACCCCTAAACAGCTTCCCGACATTGAAGGCATGATTCCGCGAGGCATAGAAATCTGTGTACTCCGTCACCCGGATCGGCAGATGCAGTTTTGCATCCATCATCGCCACGGTCGGGGTATCGCGATTGCCGCCCTCGGCCAGCAATTCGGTCAGCCTGGCCCGGATTTCCGCCCATTTATCGTGGCCAAGCGCAATGAAGTCGTTCAGCGAAGAGGATGCAAAATGCCCGCCCGCATCCAGCAGTCCCTGCCCCTCGCATGCGGCCAGATCAACGATCCGATCCCCGATGGCCACCCCGCAACGCGGCGCTTCCGCACCTATCGAGAACACCCCGAAAGGCAGGTTTTGTATCGGAAATTCACAGCCCGGATCGTTTGCCGTTTCAACCCAACTTTTCAACTGAACAGACATGATAACTCCATAAGTTGCAAAAGCAACTAACAGGAAAATCCTTGTTCAGCAATGGTCTAATCGCCCGCCGGGTCCGTCAGGTCGCGCAGAAGCCCGGCAAGCTGATCCGCGCGTTCATCGCCCAAACGGTCGCGGAGCTTGCCGGAAAATACCTGCGCCTGCGTGGCGAGATCGTCGTAAACCTCGCGCCCTTTGTCCGTCAGCGACAGCATCTCTGCCCGCCGGTCGCTGGTGGACCGGGTTCGGGTCAGCAGCCCCATCTCCTCCAACCCCGACACGGCGCGGGACACTTTGGATTTCTCCAGATAGCCCCGCAGGCAGATATCAGACGCGGTCAGCCGGTCAGTCACGCCCAGATGCGCCATGATCCGCCACTGGGCCCGGGACATGCCGTAGCCCTCGCGATAATGGGCCGCGAAGGCGCGCCCGGTCGATTCCGCTGCATTGTTCAGCAGATAGGGCAGGAAGTCGTCCAGCCGAAAATCGCTCATTGGGTTGCTCCACCCCGGGTTTGCTTTCGTCGCAATGGTCGCATAGATCACGAGACCTTGCCAATGTCCCGAAATCGCGTAACTCAGTCCGTATGAGCGGTTTTGTCTCCTTTGTGTCCTCCGGCCCCGGCGATCCCGAGCTTCTGACCCTGCGCGCTGCCGACCGGCTGGCGCGGGCGGAGGTGGTGCTTTACGACGATTTGTCCTCCGGCCCGATCCTCGCCAAAGCGGCGCAGGCGGAGTTGATCCCGGTCGGCAAGCGCGCCGGTCGGCCAAGCGCGAAGCAGGAGGCGGTGAACGCGCTGATGCTGGAACATGCGCGGGCCGGGAAGCGGGTGGTGCGCCTGAAATCCGGCGATGCGGGGATGTTCGGGCGGCTGGAGGAAGAGCTTGCGGCGGTCCGCAATGCCGGGATCGCATTCGAGATCGTGCCGGGGGTTTCATCGGTAAACGCGGCGGCGGCGGTCGCCGGACTGCCGCTGACCCGGCGTCTCACGGCACGGCGGGTCCAGTATGTCACCGGCGCGGATGTGACTGGAAAACTGCCCGAGGATCTCAACTGGGCGGCGCTGGCCGATCCGCATGCGGTCACGGTGGTTTTCATGGGGCAGCGCAGCTTTCCCGGGCTGGCGAGGATGCTGATCGAGCGCGGCCTGCCCGCCGACACACCCGCCCTGATCGCGGAAGCGGTCACACAGGACGGGCAGCGGCTGCGGCGCGGTACGGTGGCCGAACTGGCCCATGCGCTGGAACAGGACGGACCGAGCCACGCACCTGCGCTGATCTTCTACGGTCCATTGGCGGAGATTTCGGACGCTGCGACGGAAATGCTCGGCGGCTAGGTTTTCTGGCCGATGCGGGCAGCGGTATCCCGCAGGGCATCGAGGCTTGCCATTTCTTCCCCGGTCAGGCTGATCCCTTCGCTGAGCGATATTTTCCGCGCCGCAAAACGCCGCTGCGAAGGCAACCGCGCGCCCTGCCCTGCGATTGCGTCGAGCATTTTCTCCGCTCGCCCAAACGGGTCGCCGCGCCCGGCAGCGAAACGCTCCGGCGAGAAGGCGAGGATCAATTCGCCATGACGCGGCAGGATTTCCGTCGAGCCAAGATAATCAAGCGCCTCCGGGCTGGTCAGATCGCCAATCATCGCCCCGGCGAGAAGCTCGATCATCGTCGATATGGCGGAGCCCTTATGCCCGCCGAAGGGCAGCATCGCGCCATCAAGCGCCGCCTCCGGGTCGGTCGTCGGCTGGCCCTCGGCATCAATCGCCCAGCCCTCCGGCAGGGGATCGCCCGCCCGCCGGTGAAGCTCGATCTCGCCCCGTGCGACGATGGAGGTGGCGAAATCGAACACATAGGGCGGCTGGCTGGGGCGCGGCCAGCCGAAGGCGAAGGGGTTGGTGCCCAGAAGCGGCGCGGTGCCGCCGCTTGGCGCAACGGCGGAATAGCTCGGACACATGGCAATCGCGGCGAGGCCCATGTCGTTCAGGGCCTCAACCTCCGGCCAAAGGGCCGAGAAATGCGTGCAGGTGTTGATGACAAGCGCGGCCAGACCCTGCTGCTTTGCGCGCTCGGCCAGAACCGGCGCACCGATGGCGAAGGCAGCGGGGGAATATGCGCCTTTTGCATCGACCCGGATGATCGAGCTGCCGTCATCGGTCAGCACCGGCTCCGCCTTCGGTTCGACCTTGCCTGCCGCCAGCGTGCGAAGGCAGCCATCGATGCGGTAGATGCCGTGGGATTTGCAGTTGTCCCGCTCCCCCGCCACGATGACCCCCGCGACGGTTTCGGCCTGAAGCGGCGTCAGCCCGGCCAGAGCAAAAATCTCGGTGACGCGCCGCGTCAGTTCTTCGATATCGAGTGTCGCGCCGCCGGACATGCTGTTTCCATCCCACCTGTTTCGGATCTTTCCGTCATATTAAACCGCCAGAGCGGACAGCCAAGGGTTATTTGTATACACAGTGTATTTTAAATTTGATTTTCGGTTTCTTCGGATCGATAACAGTAAGCAAGGCCGGTTGTCAGGCCATCTTGGTAAGGGAGGGCAGCGGATGTCAGCGACGGAAGTGATCGTCATCGGCGCAGGCGTGGTCGGGCTGTCGGCCGCGCTGGTTTTGCAGTCGCGCGGCGCGCAGGTCACGGTGCTGGACCGGGAGGGACCGGCGGCGGGTGCCTCTGCCGGGAACGCCGGGGCGTTTGCGTTCAGCGATATTCTGCCGCTGGCCTCGCCCGGTATTCTGCGCAAGGCGCCGCGATGGCTGCTGGACCCGCTCGGGCCGCTAAGCGTGCCGCCCGCTTATGCGCTGCGGATCGCGCCGTGGATGTTCCGATTCTGGCGCGCCTGCCAGCCGGGCCGGGTCGCGCAATCCACGGTCGCCCAGGCCGCACTGATGGAGCTGTCGCGCACATCGCTCACCCCGTTTCTGAACGCAACCAGCACAGCAGGGATGCTGCGGACCGACGGCAATCTGCAACTCTACGAATCCGAGGCGGAGTTCCGCGCGTCGCTGCCGTGCTGGCAGGCGCGGGACGATCACGGCATCGCGTATCGTCACATGACCGCCGAGGAGATGGCGGAGATCCAGCCCGGCATATCGCCACGTTTCACACATGGGACATTTACGCCCGGTTGGCATTCGATCTCTGACCCGAAGGACTATGTTCTGGCGCTCGCGGAACGGTTCCAACAGGGTGGCGGTCGCATCGAGCGGGCGGACGTCACGACGCTCGCCGCCACTGCCGACGGGGTAGATCTGGGCGGGCGGCGCGCAGGTCATGTCGTTGTCGCAGCGGGGGCGTTTTCGCACCGCATTGCCCGCAGCCTCGGCGACCGCATTCCGCTGGAGACCGAGCGTGGCTATAACACCACCCTGCCGCCGGGCGCGTTCGATCTGCGCACGCAGCTGACATTCGGCGGGCACGGCTTCGTCGTCTCATCCCTCGACAGCGGGATCCGCGTCGGCGGCGCCGTCGAGCTGGGCGGGCTGAGCGCGCCGCCCAATTACAAACGCGCAGATGCGATGCTGCAGAAGGCCAAGACGTTCCTGCCCGAGCTGAACACCGAAGGCGGGGAGCAATGGATGGGGTTCCGCCCCTCGCTTCCCGACAGCCTGCCGGTGATCGGGCCCTCCCCAGCCTCGCCGCGTGTCATCTATGCGTTCGGCCACGGCCATCTGGGCCTGACCCAATCCGCTGGCACCTCACAGCTAGTCGCCGATCTGGTGACAGGTCAGCCGCCCGCCATCGACCTGACGCCCTTCTCCCCCTCACGGTTCTGATCCATGACAACTCACACATTCTCCTGCATCGACGGCCATACCTGCGGCAATCCGGTCCGCCTCGTCTCGGGCGGTGCGCCCCGGTTGGAGGGCGCGGATATGCTGGAAAAACGCGCCCATTTCCTGCGCGATTACGACTGGATCCGCACCGGGCTGATGTTCGAGCCGCGCGGGCATGACATGATGTCGGGCAGCATCCTCTACCCGCCGACACGCCCCGATTGCGATGTCGCCGTGCTGTTTATCGAGACCTCCGGCTGCCTGCCCATGTGCGGCCACGGCACCATCGGCACGATCACCATGGGGATCGAGAACGGATTGATCCAACCACGAAAGCCGGGACAGCTCTCGATCGAGACCCCGGCGGGCAAGGTGGATATATCCTATGTCCAGCAGGGCCGCTTCGTGGAAGAGGTGCGGCTGACCAATGTTCCCGCCTTCCTGTTCGCGGAAGGGCTGACCGCCGAGGTCGAGGGGCTGGGTGAAATTGCCGTCGACGTCGCCTATGGCGGGAACTTCTACGCCATCGTCGAACCGCAGGCGAATTTCCGCGATATGGCCGACTTCGCCGCCTCGCAGCTTGTCGGGCTGTCACCGAAGCTGCGAGCGACGCTGAACGCGAAATATGATTTCATCCACCCCGAGGATCCCCGCATCAGCGGGCTGTCCCATATCCTGTGGACCGGCGAGCCGACAGTGGATGGCGCCGACGCCCGCAATGCCGTGTTCTACGGTGACAAGGCCATCGACCGCTCGCCCTGTGGCACCGGCACGTCGGCGCGGATGGCGCAGCTTGCGGCGAAAGGCAAGCTGAAGCCGGGCGACACATTCCACCACGAATCCATCATCGGCTCCATCTTCAAAGGCCGGGTGGAGGCGGAAACACAGGTCGCAGGGCAGCCCGCGATCATCCCCTCCGTCGCCGGATGGGCGCGGATGACCGGATACAACACCATCTTCATCGACGATCGCGACCCCTTTGCACATGGTTTCGTCGTCACCTGAGCACCCGCCGAAAGGAGCCCCAATGCGCAGCAGCAAGACAATCCATGTCATCTCCGCCCATGCCGAGGGCGAGGTCGGTGACGTGATCGTGGGCGGCGTTCTGCCCCCGCCGGGCGAAACGATCTGGGAGCAATCGCGCTGGATCGCGCAGGACGACACCTTGCGTAATTTCGTGCTGAACGAGCCGCGTGGCGGCGTGTTCCGCCATGTCAATCTGTTGGTGCCACCGAAACACCCCGAGGCCGACGCCGCCTTCATCATCATGGAGCCGGAGGACACGCCGCCCATGTCCGGCTCAAACTCCATCTGCGTTTCAACCGTGCTGCTGGATGGCGGGCTGGTCCCGATGACCGAGCCGGAAACCCACCTGACGCTTGAAGCCCCGGGCGGTTTGGTCCGGGTCCGCGCCGAATGCCGGAACGGCAAGGCGGAACGGATATTCGTGCGGAACCTGCCCAGCTTCGCCGGACCGCTGGATCAACCGCTGGAGGTCGAGGGGCTTGGGACGCTGACGGTCGACACGGCTTTCGGCGGCGACAGCTTCGTCATCGTCGACGCGCAGGCCATGGGCTTCGCACTCAACGCCGATGAAGCGCATGACATCGCACGATTGGGCGTGCGGATCACCGATGCCGCGAATGAGGCGATGCGCTTTCACCACCCGACCCTGCCCGACTGGCAGCATTTCAGCTTCTGCCTTTTCGCCGGTCCGGTCTCACGGGACGAAACCGGGCTGCGCGCCTCTGCCGCGGTTGCCATTCAGCCCGGCAAGGTCGACCGCTCGCCTACAGGCACGGCACTTTCCGCGCGAATGGCAGTGCTGCACGCACGGGGGCAGATGTCCGAAAACGACCACCTGACCGCCGTGTCGGTGATCGGATCGACCTTCGGCGGGCGGATCGTCGGGACCACCACGGTCGGCGACATACCGGCGATCCTGCCGGAAATATCCGGTCGGGGATGGATAACCGGAATTCATCAGCACATGCTGGACCCCGCCGATCCCTGGCCGGAGGGATACCGCGTCACCGACAGCTGGGGCGCGCGTTGACCTTTGCCGTAAACCCGTTCAAATCCGGCAGTCGAGTTATATTGTTTCGCCGCAGGTGTCGCCAATGAGCAGAAAAACCGCCGTCCCGACAGAACGCAAGCGCGGCGAGGGCGTCAAATTCGTCTATGAGGCGCTGCGCGATGATATTATTAACCTGACCTTGCCGCCGGGCAGTCCGATCGACGAGGTCCAGATTGCCGAACGCCTGTCGATGTCGCGCACCCCGATCCGTGAGGCGCTGGTCCGGCTGGCGGGTGACGGGCTGGTGACGACGCTGCCGAACCGCTCAACCATCGTGTCGAATATCGACTTTCTCAACATTCACGCGTTCTTCGACGCGATCACACTGATGTATCGCGTGACGACCCGCCTCGCGGCCGAGAACCGGACCGAAGCCGATCTGGTCACGATACGCGCGCATCAGGAAGACTTCGCGGAGGCGCTGCGGAACCGTGACGCCCTTGGCATGATCGCCACGAACCGCGAATTTCATGCCGCCATCGCAGAGGCCGGGCGGAACCCGTATTATACCGGGCTGTTTTGCCGATTGCTCGACGAGGGGCGGCGGATTCTGCGGCTGTATTACTCCTCCTACGACGACGCACCGCCCGACCGCGATACCAGCGGACATGACGGTATGATCGAGGCGATTGAGGCCCGCGACGTGGCGGAAGCGGATCGGCTGGCAACGCGGCATGCGGATCTGATCGTGAGCCAGATTCAGACGCTGCTGTCACAGGATAAACGCCAGACTATCGCGCTTTGAGCCCAGTCCATGCTGGATCAGGGCGGTCGCATAGCGCGACAGATTTTTGTCGACAAATAAAATACATGATGTATTATTTAACCTGAGATAGCCCGATAGCTTTTCGCGCGGGCCCGGTGAATGACTGGAGGACGTGATGAAGACGCAGATTTTTTCCGGCACCGTTCCGGCGCTGATGACCCCGTGCAAACCGGACCGCAGCCCCGATTTTGACGCGCTCGTCGCGGAAGGAAAAATGCTGATCGAGGCGGGGATGTCGGCCGTTGTCTATTGCGGCTCGATGGGCGACTGGCCGCTGCTGACCGATGACGCGCGGATGGAAGGCGTGCGCCGTCTGGTAGAGGCGGGAATTCCCACCATTGTCGGCACCGGCGCAATCAATACGGCGGTCGCGGTCGCGCATGCCCGACATGCGCAAGAGGTCGGGGCGCAAGGGCTGATGGTGATCCCGCGCGTGTTGTCGCGTGGGCCGGTCATCGCAGCGCAGAAGGCGCATTTCAAGGCGATCCTTGCGGCGGCGCCGGACCTGCCAGCCGTCATCTATAACAGCCCGTATTACGGCTTCGCGACGCGGGCGGATTTGTTCTTTGCTCTGCGCGAAGAACATCCGAACCTGATCGGATTCAAGGAATTTGGCGGCAATGAAGACCTCAGCTACGCCGCCGAGAATATTACAAGTCGCGACGACGACGTGACGCTGATGATCGGGGTGGATACCGCTGTTTACCACGGTTTCGTCAATTGCGGCGCGACCGGGGCGATCACCGGGATCGGCTGTGTACTGCCCAAGGAAGTGCTGCATCTGGTCAATCTCTGCCAGGCGGCGGCGCAAGGCGATGCCGAGGCGCGGGTGCGGGCGAAAGAGCTGGAAGAGGCGCTGGCGGTGCTGTCGAAATTCGACGAAGGGCCTGATCTGGTGCTGTATTTCAAGCATATGATGGTGCTGCGCGGGCACGCGGAATTTGCGCTGCATTTCAATGAAACAGACGCGTTGAGCGAGAGCCAGAAGGGCTTTGTCGAGGCTCAGCTGAAGCTGTTCGACGCGTGGTATGCGGATTGGTCGAAGCAGGGCGGCGCGGTCGAAAAATACGCCGCCTGAGGGCCGCACAGCGCGTACACAGATTGTACACCGGGCGTACACAGGTTGTGTGTACGCCCGGTTTTTCGTTTCGGTGCGGGGTTGTGGGGTGTGCTTCAGCGCACCAATTTTCGAGTGGGGTGCGCTGAAGCGCACCCTACGGGGGGTGGTTATCCGGCCAGAAGCGCCGCGTTGCCGCCTGCGGCCGTCGTGTCCACGCAGAGATGCCGCTCATGGGCGACATGGGCGAGGTCGGGCATGGCGGTGATCAGCGCCTTGATCTCGCCATCGCGGGCAGCAAGCGCCTCTGCATAGGCGCGGGCCTGATCCGCGTCGCCCCACCAGATCGCGGCGGAGAAGCCGGTCAGGGTTTTCAGCGCCTCCGCCGGAAGATCGCCATTCACCGGAACCGCCAGACCGCCGAGCGCCTCGACCGCTTTCGCCTGTGCCTCGACCGCCCGCTTGCCGGGACCGAGGCAGAGAAGCGGCGGACGGGTGATGGTCGTCAGCCGGTTCAGCTCCCCTGTCGGGCCGGGCATGATGGTTTCGGTGATGTCACGTTCCGCCGCGCCGGTCAGCGATTTCTGCACGGCATTCACATCGGCCTTGCCGCCGAAGCCGACCGGCTGCACGGCAGGGGCTGCGGGGGCGTAGAAGCGCGGCAGGTAATTCGGGCCGCCCGCCTTGGGGCCGGTCCCGGACAGCCCCTCGCCACCGAAGGGCTGGCTGCCGACGATGGCGCCGATCTGGTTACGGTTCACATAGATATTGCCGACATGGATCGCATCCGCGACCTCTTGCACGCGGCTGTCGATGCGGGTGTGCAGGCCGAAGGTCAGGCCGAAACCGCGCGCGTTCACATCGGCAATCACCTTCTCCAGATCGCGGTTCCTGAACGTCGCGAGATGCAGGACCGGGCCGAAGACCTCCCGTTCCAGATCGTCGATGCCGCTGACCTTGAGCAGGGTCGGCGGCACGAAGCTGCCCGTCGCCGGGACATCGCGCTTATGGAGAAGCTTGTCCTTCTGCGCCTCGATATAGCCGGAGATATCTGCCTGCGCCTCGCCGTCGATGACCGGGCCGACATCGGTGGAGAGGTTGCGCGGATCGCCGATGCCGAGTTCATCCATCGCGCCTTTCAACATCTCGATCATCTGCGGCGCGACGTCTTCCTGCACATAGAGACAGCGCAGCGCGGAACAACGCTGGCCCGCCGACTGGAAGCTGGAGGCGACGATGTCGCGCACGGCCTGTTCGGGCAGCGCGGTCGAATCGACGATCATCGCGTTCAGCCCGCCGGTTTCCGCGATCAGCGGCGTGCCGGGGGCGAGGTTCTTCGACATCGCCTTGGCAATGATCTGTGCGGTATCGGTCGAGCCGGTAAAGACCACCCCGTTGATGCGAGGATCGGAGGTCAGCGCCGCGCCAACCGTTCCGCCATCGCCGGGCAGCAATTGCAGCGCCGATGCAGGCACACCGGCCTGATGGAGCAGTCGGGTGGCGACAGCCGCGATCAGCGGTGTCTGTTCCGCGGGTTTCGCCAGCACGGCATTGCCCGCCATCAGGGCTGCGGCCACCTGGCCGGTGAAGATCGCCAGCGGGAAGTTCCACGGGCTGATCGCGGTAAAGATGCCACGCGCGGGTTCGTCGCGGGCTTCGCCTTGCAGCGCGTAATAGCGCAGGAAGTCGACCGCCTCGCGCAGTTCGGCCACGGCGTCGGGCAGGGATTTCCCGGCCTCCCGATGCAGCGTTGCGAAGATTTCGCCGTGATGTTCCTCATAAAGATCGGCGGCACGGCGCAGGGTTTCTGCCCGCTGACTGGCAGGCGCGTCCCAGATCGCCGCATCCGCGATGGCGCGGGCGGTCGTGTCGGCATCAGCCTCCGTCACCTCGGCCACGGTTTCGCCAGTGGCGGGGTTCCTGACCGGACGGGTCGTCCCGCTTGGGTCGGAGACGGTCAGCGGCGCGGCATCGGCAATCCGCGCTGGCGCGGCGGCGCGGATGCGGGTCAGCGTCGCCTCATCGGTGAGGTCATAGCCCTGCGAGTTGCGGCGGTTCGCGCCGAAGATATTCTCCGGTCGCTCCAGCAGCAGCGGCGCGCGCGCCGTTTCAAGCTGGGCAAAGGGATCCTGCGCGATCTCCTCCGGCGGGACATCCTCATCGACAATCTGATGCACGAAGGAGGAGTTCGCGCCGTTTTCCAGCAGACGCCGGACCAGATAGGCCAGCAGGTCGCGATGCGCGCCGACCGGGGCGTAGATGCGGCAGCGGCGGTTCTTTGCCTCTTTGATGATGATCTCATGCAGACGCTCGCCCATGCCATGCAGGCGCTGGAATTCATATTCGACATCGCCCGCCATATCGAGGATCGCGGCGACGGTGTGGGCGTTATGGGTGGCGAATTGCGGATAGATGCGGTCGGCATAGCCGATCAGCTTGCGGGCATTGGCAATGTAGGAGACATCGGTTTCCACCTTGCGGGTGAACAGCGTGAAACCCGGCAGGCCCTGCACCTGCGCGTGTTTCATCTCCGTATCCCAATAGGCGCCCTTGACCAGCCGGACCATGATCTTGCGGTCGAGCTTTTGGGCCAGGGCGTGCAGCCAGTCGATGACCATGCCCGCGCGTTTGCCGTAAGCCTGCACGACGACGCCGAACCCGTCCCAGCCTTCCAGCGAGGGATCGGACAGCACAGCCTCGATAATCTTCAGCGAGAGCACCAGCCGGTCCTGTTCTTCCGCATCGATATTCATGCCCATATTCGCCGCCTTGGCGGACCGGGCGAGGCCGAGGACGATCGGGACGAGATCGGCGATCGCGCGATCCTCATGCGCGACCTCGTAGCGCGGATGCAGAGCGGACAGCTTGATCGAGATGCCGGGATTGTCGCGCACCGTTTCCTTGTCGCAGGATTTGGCGATGGATTTGATCGCGTTCGCATATTCGCGGGCATAGCGGTCGGCGTCGGCGCTGGTCATCGCGGCCTCACCCAGCATGTCGTAGCTGTAGCTGTAGCCCTGTTTTTCAAGGTCGGCGGCGTTTTTCAGCGCCTCGTCAATGGTCTGGCCAAGGACGAATTGCTTGCCCATCTCGCGCATGGCTCGGTTGACGGCGGTGCGGATGACGGGCTCGCCCAGCCTCTTGATCGCGCCGCGCAGCGTGCCGACGACGCCGGGCTGATCGTCGTCCAGCACCTTGCCGGTCAGCATGAGCGCCCAGGTGGAGGCATTGACGAGGCTGGAGGAGGCCTCGCCCAGATGCTTGCCCCAGTCGGAGGGCGCGATCTTGTCCTCGATCAGCGCGTCGATGGTGATCTTGTCGGGCACGCGAAGCATCGCTTCGGCGAGGCACATCAGGGCGATGCCTTCGCGGGTGGAGAGGCCGTATTCCGACAGGAAATGCTCCATCAGCGTCGGCTTGTCCTCACGCCGGATGCGGCGGACCAGTTCCGCGGCGCGGGCGGAAATCTGGGCGCGATCCTCGACTGACAGGGCGGCGAGGCCGGTCAGTTCGGGCAACAATTCCTCGGCGGGACGAAACTTCGCCTCGGTGGTGAATGCGGTCAGATCGGTCGCGCTCATATCCATCCTCCTGTTGAATAAGGCATAGTAGCGAATCTGATTTGGCGATTGCGGCTGAAATTTGCGGGTTTTATAGTCGGATGGACTTATTTTCGGGGATGATCCGGGCGTTTTCAGGCCCGGTCGCCGGAGTTACCGGCTATCAGTCCGGGCATCCGTCTACGCCCGAATAGCGCACAACATTGGTGCCGCTCGGGCCGTCAGACCGAAGCTTCGCGACACCAACGTCTATGAGACCCCGGCGAAACGCGCTTCACGCAAAAAGCTGCCGCCGTTCATCGGAGTCATCTGTTAGGCGAAGAAAATTCCGCTTGGCCGTTGCGCTCTGGGCGATCTCCCAGGATTTCAGAAGATTGGTGCGGGCCGCGCCGATATGGCCGCAGGCTTCGTTCACCTTTGCCCGCGTCTCCCAGTATTCATGGGCGCCCTCGGCATGGGGCCGAACGACATCGAGCAGCCGGTAGGTCTGCCGATACGCCTCGCGCGATACGAAATAATCCGCATGAGCGATCCAGCCAGCGGTCCGGCCGGGCCGCTTGTCCCGCAGCGCATCCGCAACAAGGTTCAGGATATTGTCGAGATCGGTATCGGAGATCACCGGCGCGATCAGGCCATCCCGGACAAATACCGGATCCTCATCTTCGTGCTCATAATCCATATCCAGAAAGACATGATGATAATGGCAACCCGGGACATGGGATATCGTTATGAAGTCACCCCAGCGACCCATTGCGGTCTGATAGGTTCCCAACTCGAACACATGCGCATTTTCCGGCACGAAGAGCATGTTGGCCATTCCGGCACCATGCTGCATGACGACGCATCGCGCGCCGCTCATGCACTTCACCTGCTCAAGCGGCGAAAGCTCCTCGAAATAGACCCGCTTGAAGCCGCGTTCGGTCAGCGCGCTGATAAGCCGCTCCTCACCCCGCATCTCCCGCTTTCTGGAATTATTCGGGGCGCGGGCGACGTAGATCTTCTTGCCCCACTGCTTCTTGACCGTTCGCCGGGCCAGCGCGATCATCTGATGCCGGAAAGCGGCAAGGCTTTCGTCAAAAGAGTTCAGTGCCAGCGTCGTCACCGGATGGGGCCGCGCGTCATAGCCCTGCCATGTCCAGCCCGCGGGATGAACATCTTCGATCTGCAGGTGGTGTGCGCCATCAAACTGATACAGAAGATGTTTTGCAGAGAACGGCGTGATAATCGGACCGTCCGGCTTCGCCTGACCCACGTTGAGCGCGACAGGGGCTGGACAGCCCGGACGCGCCGTCGCAGCGATCCAGTTGTTCACGAAGCCCTTCACTTCGTTATCGCGTGAGAACAACAATATCTTTTCAGCCTGCCGCAAAATGTCGTCCGAAACGCTTATCTTGTGCAGGGATTCGGTCAGGAAGTGGAAAAAGTTGAAATAGTTCTTCGCTTCGATCCAGACCTGCCTGGCGGTGCTGTCGCCTACCGGAACGCTGTCGGGATCAGCCCGTTCCGCGAAGTGTTTCGCAAAGAACTCGATACTCTCTTCGGAATAATCCAGCGCCCGGCGTATCATGTTCCGCGCCCGGTCACCGGCTGCGCCGTTCAGCAGAATACGTCCGTCAGACGCGAGAAAGCCACGCTTGAACCCCGGATTTGAAACCTCAGCAGGGATGGATTTCAGCGAGAAGCCGGCCAGCATACGACGATGCCAGAAATACTCCGACATATGGGTGGTCAGGGCGTCCCGCCGCCGGTCGTTGGTTACCAGATTATGCGCAACGATATTTCCGAGAAGGACCGGCTCGGCAAGATTTTTTGGCGGAGAAAGGAGGCGCACGCCGCTATGGCGGGAAAATTTGTACAACTGCATATTATTTGCCGGTCTTTCCGGACATCAGCGTCGCAATATTTCGCAAAATCGAAATCAGACACGCGTCACCAAAGATCGCCCTTCGCTTCACGTTGGAGTTGAGAAATTCGGCACCCTGAAAACATCGCCCGGAAGCGCGGTCACCCTTCCGGGTCGTGTCCGCCAGAAACCAGCCGTCTTAAAACAATCCTTCTGGATATCTATCGCAGCGGCAAATAATTCCTAATTAATTTAATATCTTAACTTAATATGAGTGATTTGCACATGGCGGCGATGAAACACCTGCGACGTCAATTTCAACCGATCCGTCGAAACCCGGCAATCATTCCGACGCTGGTTCATGCGCGGGCAATTTCAAGCTGAAATTGATGCTGAACACATATGCCAGGACAGATCGGGTTCGCCTTTTCCGGTCCCCAGATGGCTGGACCTTCATCCTGTTTGCGGGTCAGGATAGGCAGAAGCGAAAGCCTTTCATTTCAATTCGGATCAGCCTCATGAAAGAACTGGACAGTACCAACCGCAAAATACTGGCGGAGCTGGTGGCAAATGCGCGCATCCCGATCAGTGAGCTGGCGCGCAAGGTCGGGTTGTCGAAAACCCCGGTCGCGGCACGGATCCGGCAGATGGAGGAGATGGGGCTGATCCAGGGCTATCGCGCGATCCTGTCGCCGTTGCAGCTTGGGCTGACGCATGTGACCTATATGGAGGTGCGGTTGTCGGACACGCGCAAGAAGGCTCTGGAGGAGTTCAATGCCCGGGTGCGGGGCATATCCGAAATTGAGGAATGCTATATGATCGCCGGGGGGTTCGACTATCTGCTGAAAATCCGCTCCCGCGACATGATGCATTTCCGGGAGATCATGGCGGATCGGATCTCGACGCTGCCTTATGTCAGCTCGACCAGCAGTTTCGTGGCGATGGAAGCCGTGATCGAGCAGAGCTGGACGGAATTATGATGTAGGGTGCGCTTCAGCGCACCACCCATCCCGATCAAGGTGCGCTGAAGCGCACCCTACGGGTTGGTCTTTGGTGGTGGGGCGGGGTGCCGGAGGGACTGGAGCAAACGCCAGGCGCGTCTGGCCGATGTCAGGGCCGCGCCGAGGATAACGATCCAGAGTGCCACGCGGAACACCTCGCCCTCGCCGGACCAGAGCGGCTCGAACAGTGTCAGCACCGCCGCGCCGGTGATGAGCGCCATGCGATGCGGTTTCGCCATCGGTCCCCGGAAATCGGCGAGCTGGCCGAGGCTGACACCGAACGCCCGGATATAGGCGGTCAGGAAGGCGAAGCTGACCGCCGCCCAGCCGAGACCGGACGCGCCGACGCCCAGCCCGACGCCGAGAAGGATCAGCGCGTCCTCGATCCGGTCGGGCATTTCGTTCCAGAATGCGCCATCCGGTGCCGCTCGCCCGGCCTCGATCGCGACCATGCCATCGAGCAGGTTGCATAGCAGGCGCATTTGACAGAACAGCGCCGCGGCGATCAGCAGAACCACACGGGCCACGCCATCCGCCCCGCCGGAAGCCCAGAACAGCAGGCCGGACAGGGCGGCGGCGGCGATGCCGATGATCGAGATCTGGTTCGGCGTGACCGAGGTCGCGGCAAGGCGGCGCGACAACATATTCGCCCAGCCGGTGCTGCGGCTGGCGAGCGGGCGGCGATTGGTCGGGTCAGGCATCACGTCTCCGGGTCAGTCGGCAGTTGTGTCAGTTGAGGCTCCAGAAGAACCGGGTCAGGTGGAAATAGATCGGCGCGGCGAAAATCACCGAATCGAGCCGGTCGATGAAGCCGCCATGTCCGGCAATGGTATGACCCCAATCCTTGACCCCGCGGTCGCGCTTGATCGCAGACATGACCAGCCCGCCAAGGAACCCCATCATTGTGATCACAAACCCCATTGCGGCGGCCTGAGCCAGATTGAACGGCGTCATGAAGGACAGCGCCATCCCGATCAGGGTGGCCGACAGGCAGCCGCCGACGAAGCCCTCGACGGTTTTGGATGGCGACAGGCTGGGGGCGATCTTGTGCCGCCCGATCAGCTTGCCCCAGACATATTGCAGCACGTCGCTCAGCTGCACGACGATGACCAGCCACGCGATCATCAGCACCATGCGGCCCTCGAACCCCGGAATTTGCAGGTTCATCAGCGCCGGGACATGCGACACGCAGAACACGCAGATCATCAGCGCCCATTGCATTTCCGCGACCCGGATCAGGAAATTCTTCGTCTCCCCGGCCAGTGCGGACACAATGGGCAGCAGCAGGAACATATAGACCGGGATGAAGATCGAATAGATGCCGTAGCGCCCGGCCCAGATCAGGTAATACTGCACCGGCAGCGCGATGAAAAACGCCACTGCAAGCGTCCGGTGATCGGCGCGGCTGGCATTGGTCAGCGTCATGAATTCGCGCAGCGCCGCGAAAGAGCAGATGGCGAAAAGCAGTATCGCCCCGGTGCGCCCGAACAGGAGTGCCACAGACATCACCGCCGCCATCACCCACCATGCCCGGATGCGGTCGTTGAGATTTTCAATCGCCGCATTCTCACCCTCCGGCGACAGGCGGCGTTGCAGGACGAACCCGATGACGGAGGCGATGGCCAGCACGACGCCAAGCCCAGCAATGACCGCGAGCAGGTCGGAGTTGATATTCTGCATCCTCACCCCTCCTGTTTCGGGTTCAGCGTCAGCAGCGCGTCGCGGGCGCGGCCCAGAAACGCATCCTTGCCCTCATCCGCGCCGACATGAAGCGGCGCGCCGAAGATCACCTTGCACATCAGCGGCACCGGCACGAAAGCGCCTTTCGGCAGCACGCGGTTCAGGTTCTCGATCCAGACCGGGACCACGTCGATCTCGGGCCTTGCCTGTGCAAGACGATAGAGGCCGGAGCGGAATTCCAGCAGCTCTGCATCGGTCATATTGCGGGTGCCTTCGGGGAAAATAATCAGCGACGATCCCTGATCCAGCGCCCCGGCCATCTGGCTGATCGGGTCGTCCTGCGCGCCGGTCCGGTTCCGCTCGATCAGCAGGCTGTTGAACACATCGGTGCCGAGAAATTCACGCAGCCCGCCCTTGCGCCAGTAATCCGCGCCGGCGACTGGCCGGGTCTCACGCCGCCGGGGTTTGGGCAGGACGGTCCAGATCAGGACGAAATCCCCGTGGCTGACATGATTGGCGAAATAGATCCGCTGTCGCCTTGCGGCCGGGTCGATCCCCGCCCATTCGGCCTGCACTGCGGTCAGCAGCCGGGCGAAGCTGGTAATGCCCCAGGACGCCAGATCGGCAAGGATGGTTCTGTGGAACGGTTTGTCCGGTCCGGCTTTGCGCATCGGCTCTCCTCATGCTGCGACACGGAAGGTGACGCAAAGACAAGGGTGGCGCAAGGCGCGGCTGGACGCAGATCCGGCGTTGCAGGAATGTTTCAGCCCCGTGGCAGAGTGCCGGTGCTGGACAAAAACGGCGATTGAAGCTCACGGCGGGCTCTCATAGGGTACACTCAATCGTGAACCGTCACGGATGGTCTGTTCCGTCTTTCGGTCCTTCAACAGTTTTCGGGCATTGGCTTGGTGAGAATGAAACAGTTTCGTATCCTTTGGCGCGCATCGTTTTTCGGGCTGACCGTCGCAACGTCATCGTTCGCCCAGCAACCCGGTGGTGACATGCCGCCGCCTGCGGTCACAGTGGTGACACTGGAGGCGCAGGACGTCACGCTGACATCCAGCCTGCCCGGACGTGTCGTCGCCTCCGCCGTGGCGGAGCTGCGCCCGCAGGTAAGCGGAATCATCACCGACCGGCTGTTCGAAGAAGGCAGCGTCGTCACCGAGGGCGATCCGCTGTACCGGATCGACCCCCGCAGCTACGAGGCGGCAGTGGCGCAGGCCGAAGCTGCCCTTGCACAGGCACAGGCGCAGGCCGATGCCGCCACGCGTGAGGCGGACCGTGTCGCCGCGCTGCGCGACCGCGCCGTTGCCAGCCAGCAGACCGAAGACAGCGCGATTGCAACGCGGGACGCGGCACTTGCGTCGGTTCAGGCTGCGGAAGCACGGTTGCAGGCCGCCCAGATCGACCTCAGCCGGACCACGATCACGGCACCGCTGGACGGGGTGATCGGTCTGGCGCAGACCTCGAAAGGGGCGCTGGTGACGGCAAGTCAGGCCACCCCGCTGGCCGTGATTCGCAGCATTGACCCGGTGCAGGTCGACGTTACCCAGTCGGCGGCAGAGATCGTGCGCTGGCAGCGTCAGGGTGCGACGGCATCGTTGCCGCATGGCAGCGATACGACCGTGACCTTGCGGCTGGCAGATGGGTCGACCTATGACCAGACCGCCTCACTCACCGGGGCGGAACCGCAGGTGGACGAAACGACCGGCGTCGTGACGCTGCGAATGGAGGTCGCCAACCCCGACAAGCTGCTGCTGCCGGGCATGTATGTGCTGGCCGATATTCCGCAGGCGGAGCTGACCGGCATGATCCTTGCCCCGCAGGAGGGCGTGACCCGCGACCGGCGGGGACGCCCGGTCGCCTATGTGGTGAATGCTGAAAATATCGTCGAAGAGCGGATGCTGGACATCATTCAGGATCGCGGCAACGCGTGGGTGGTGCGCGACGGTCTGGCTGATGGCGACCGCATCATCGTTGCCGGGTTCCAGCGGATCGGCCCCGGTATGCCGGTGACGCCGGAGGAACGGCAGGATGCGCCGCCCGAGGGCGCAGCAGCCCAGCAGGGTGGCAACGCAGCTGAGGGCGGCGCGGCAGGACAAGCCCCCGCCGATGACGCCGCAGCAGCACCGGCAGAGGCCGAACCCGCCGCACAGGATGGCGAAGCGCCCGCCGAAGGCGGAGCGGAAGCCGCCGAAGCCGGCACCGAAAACTGAGCCGTATCAACCCGGATCATCGAAGGCAGAGACATGGCCCGTTTTTTTATTGATCGCCCGGTATTCGCATGGGTTATTTCGATCCTGATCATGGGGATCGGGGTGCTGTCGATCCTGTCGCTGCCGGTGGCACAATATCCGCAGATCGCCCCGCCCTCGGTCTCGATCCGCGCGACATATCCGGGGGCCTCGGCGGAAACCGTGTCGAACACGGTGACGCAGGTTATCGAGCAGCAGATGACCGGGCTGGACGGGATGCGCTATATGTCATCCAGCTCCACCTCCGCCGGGTCGTCGTCAACGACGCTGACTTTTGAGACCGGCACGGATGTCGATATCGCGCAGGTGCAGGTTCAGAACAAGCTGAGCCAGGCGACGGCGCTTCTGCCGCAGCCGGTGCAGCGTCAGGGTATTTCCGTCGAAAAGGCGACATCGGGGTTCCTGATGGTGATCGGCCTGATCGGCAACGAGGAATACGATCAGGCGGACCTGTCGGATTACATGGTGACAAACCTCGTCGACGATCTGAGCCGGGTGGAGGGGATCGGCTCCGTTCAGGTTTTCGGCGCGCAATACGCCATGCGGATCTGGCTGGATCCGGCGAAACTGGCGGCTTACGAGCTTGCGCCATCCGATGTGGTCGCGGCGGTTTCCGCGCAGAACACCCAGATCTCCGCAGGCTCGTTCGGGTCGCAACCGACGGTCGAGGGACAGCAGCTTAACGCGACAGTGACCGCTCAGTCGCTGCTTTCGACGCCGGAAGAATTCCGCCAGATCGTCCTGCGTGCGCAGGAAAATGGCGGGCTGGTGCTGTTGCAGGATGTCGCGCGGGTGGAAATCGGGGCGGAGTCCTATGTGGCGGACGCGCTGTATAACGGACGCCCCTCTGCCGGTATGGCGCTGAGCCTCGCGCCCGGGGCCAACGCGCTCGACACGGCGCAACGGGTCAAGGCCCGGATGGAGGAATTCGCGCAGTTCTTCCCCGAAGGCGTCGAATATGTCATCCCGTTCGACACCTCGCCCTTCGTGGAAATCTCCATCGAGGAGGTGGTCAAGACGCTGATCGAGGCCATCGCGCTGGTCTTTGTGGTGATGTATATTTTCCTGCAAAGCTGGCGGGCGACACTGATCCCGACGCTGGCGGTTCCGATCGTTCTCTTGGGGACGTTCGGGATCATGGCCGCGTTCGGCTTTACCATCAACACGCTGACCATGCTGGCGA
This sequence comes from Paracoccus sp. SCSIO 75233, assembly GCF_027912675.1. Taxonomy (NCBI): domain Bacteria; kingdom Pseudomonadati; phylum Pseudomonadota; class Alphaproteobacteria; order Rhodobacterales; family Paracoccaceae; genus Paracoccus; species Paracoccus sp. SCSIO 75233. Next base: position 2,742,768 of record NZ_CP115757.1, read on the forward strand.
TGGTGCTGGCCATCGGTCTGCTGGTCGATGACGCCATCGTTGTGGTGGAGAACGTCGAGCGGATCATGGAGGAAGAGGGGCTGAGTCCGCGCGAGGCCACCCATAAATCCATGGGCCAGATCACCGGCGCGCTGATCGGGATCGCGCTGGTCTTGTCCGCCGTGTTCGTGCCGATGGCGTTTTTCGGCGGCTCGACGGGGGTGATCTATCAGCAATTCGCGATCACCATCGTCTCTGCAATGGGGCTGTCGGTTGTCGTGGCGCTGACCCTGACGCCGGCCCTCTGCGCGTCGATGCTGAAGCCTGCGCATGGCAAGCGGGGCGGGCTGTTCGGGCTGTTCAACCGGGGCTTTGATTCGACAACGCGCGGCTATACCGGCGCGGTCGGCTGGCTGGTCCGGCGACCCCTGCGGATGCTGCTGGTCTATGTCTGCATGGGCGCAATCATGGTGACGCTGTTCATGCGCACCCCGCAGGGTTTCCTGCCGGAGGAAGATCAGGGGATCATGTTCGTCCTGATCCAGGCGCCGACCGGGGCCACGACCGAACGCACGCAGGCCGTCGTCGATCAGGTTCAGGAATATTTCCTTACTCAGGAAGCCGAGGCCGTGGATTCGATGTTCAGCGTCGTCGGTTTCAGTTTCGCAGGTCAGGGCCAGAATGTCGGCATGGCATTCGTCCGGATGAAGGACTGGGAGGAACGGACCAGCCCCGCCCTGTCGGTGCAGGCCGTCGCCGGTCGCGCCTATGGCGCGCTGAGCCAGATCCGGGACGCAATGGTGTTCCCGGTGGTCCCGCCCGCGGTGATCGAGCTTGGCAACGTCTCGGGCTTCGATTTCTATCTTCAGGCGCGCGGCGGACAGACGCATGAGCAGCTTCTGGAAGCGCGCAATATGATGCTGGGCATGGCCGCGCAAAGCGAGCTGCTGACCCAGACCCGGCCCTCCGGTCTGGAAGATGCAAGCCAGTACCGGCTGAACATCGACTGGCGCAAGGCCGGGGCCATGGGGATCAACGCGAATGACGTCGCCAATCTGTTGCAGGTCGCCTGGACCGGCGCATATGTGAACGATTTCGTCGACCGTGGCCGGATCAAGAAGGTCTATATTCAGGGTGAGGCCGACAGCCGCGCCGTGCCGACCGATCTGGACAAGTGGCGGGTGCGCAACGCGACCGGGGGGCTGGTGCCGTTCTCCAACTTTGCGGAAGGGGAGTGGACCTTTGGGCCGCAGGGTCTGAACCGCTATAACGGCGTGCCTTCGATGCAGATACAGGGCAGTCCCGTGCCGGGCGTTAGCTCTGGGGATGCAATGGCGGAGGTGGAGCGTCTGGCGAGCCAGCTTCCCGCCGGGTTCAACGTCGCCTGGACCGGGCTGTCGCTGGAGGAACGGGAATCGGGCGATCAGACGATGCTGCTTTATGCGCTGTCGCTGGCCGCCGTGTTCCTGTGTCTCGCAGCACTTTACGAAAGCTGGTCAATCCCGCTGGCGGTCATATTGGTGATGCCCATCGGGGTTCTGGGCGCGTTGATTGGCGCAACGGTTGGCGGCTTTGACAACGGGGTGTTCTTTCAGGTCGGGCTGCTGACGGTGATCGGTCTGACCGGCAAGAACGCCATTCTGATCGTGGAATTTGCCCGGGAGCAATCGGAGGCGGGTGTGCCGCTGTTCCGCGCCGTGGTCGAGGCGGCGCGACAGCGTTTCCGTCCGATCATAATGACCTCCATCGCGTTTTCGCTGGGTGTTCTGCCGCTGGCATTGTCCACGGGCGCTGGCGCGGCTGGCCGGAACGCGATTGGTATGACGGTGCTGGGCGGGACGCTTGCCGCGACGATCTTCGGCATCCTGTTCGCGCCGCTGTTCTATACGCTGATGCGGCGTGCGCTTGGCCGGAAGGACAAAGTCGACGATGAGCCGGAAGTGGTGAAGGCGTAGGTAGGCTTCGGTGCGCCAATTGGGACGGTGATGGTGATTGTGATGGTGCGCTGAAGCGCACCCTACGTTGGGCTGTGATGGCGTTGCGGCGTGAGGAGGTTAATTTCCTGTTTGCGCCGCTGCTCTATGCGCTGATGTGGTCGGAACGTGATCGCCGTAGGGTGCGCTTCAGCGCACCTTCATATCACCGGGTTGGTGCGCTGAAACGCACCCTACGTCAGGCTGTGATGGCCTGTTTTGCCTCGGCATATTGCTGAGCGAGGAGGTCGATATATTCGGCTGCGGGACGCACCCGGTCAATCGCGCCGATCCCCTGCCCCGCACCCCAGATCGCGCTCCATGCCTTGGGCTTCGACCGGCCCTCTCCGAAATTCATGCTCGACGCATCGGCCTGTTCCAGATTGTCCGGGTCCATCCCGGCATTGCGGATCGATGGCTTCAGGTAGTTCCCGTGGACGCCGGTGAACAGCGAGGAATAGACGATGTCCTCCGCCCCGGAATCGCAGATCATCTGCTTGTATTCCGGAACCGCATTGGCCTCTTCCGTCGCGATGAAGGGGCTGCCGATATAGGCCAGATCCGCGCCTGCAGCCTGTGCCGCCAGCACCGCGCGACCCGTGGCGATGGAACCAGACAGCGCAAGGGGACCGTCGAACCACTCGCGAATCTCCTGAATGAGCGCAAAGGGCGACTGCATTCCGGCATGGCCCCCTGCCCCGGCGGCCACGGCGATCAGACCGTCCGCGCCCTTTTCGATGGCCTTGCGGGCGAAGTGGTTGTTGATGATGTCGTGCAGCACCACCCCGCCGACGGAATGCGCGGCCTCGTTCACCTCGGGCCGGGCACCGAGCGAGGTGATCCACAGCGGCACCTTCTGCTTCACGCAGATCTCGATGTCGCGTTCCAGCCGGCCATTCGAGCGATGCACGATCTGGTTCACGGCGAAGGGCGCGGCAGGCGCATCGGGATTGGCCTGATTATGCCGGTCGAGTTCTTCGTTGATCCGGGTCAGCCAAGCCTCAAGCTGGATCGGCTCGCCATCCTTCTCGCGCGCGTTCAGCGCCGGGAAGCTGCCGACGATGCCGGCCTTGCATTGCGCAATGACCAGTTCCGGGTTCGAAACGATGAACATCGGTGACCCGATGACCGGAATGCGGAGTTGGGACAGGACGGGCGGCAACGACATGGGCGGCTCCTAAGAAACGGTTTCGCCTGATATATTTGCCACCAGCCGCCCTGAGGCAAGCATGACGTCACGGAGTCCGCCGCTCAGGATGCGCGACGGCCCAGCCTGTTCAGATAGGATGGCGCGACATTGGCGGCACCTTTCCACTGCTCGAACGGCTGTCGGCGGGCAAGATCGGCGTCGATCTCCACCTCATCGAAGCCAGAGCGGCGCGCCATCGGGAACTGATCCGCAATGACGTGACCCGCAGCGCGCAGCCGGCCCTTGTAGCCCGCAACCCGCAACCGCCGCGCCAGCGTGAAGCCGCGCCCGTCGGTGAAGCTCGGGAAGGCAATGCGGATCATCGGCGCTTCGCGGAAGTTCACATTCGCCTCGTCCAGATCGGTGTCGCTGTCCAGATCGAGGATCTCGCCCGCGAAATCATCGGATGCGAACCCCTCGTCCCGGACGATCACCGGCTGCCCCTCAACGGGCTCGAAAGCGGCTGGCGCGGCCTCGGCGGGCATGATGCGTTGTAGCTTACCGTTCACGAAATGAATCCCACATTCTGTCTTATCCTGACCGCGCCACCGTCCGGCGCGCGGATCCTCGCCGTCCTTCACCGGGCTGGTGCAGGGCATGCAGCCGATGGACGGGTAACCCTTCGCAATCAGCGGATGGCGCGGCAAATTATTGTTGGTGATATAATCCGCGACGTCCTGTGCCGTCCAGTGCGCCAGCGGATTGATCTTGATGCGGTCGCCCGCCGGGTCTTCCTCGAAAAACTCGATATCGGCGCGGCTGGCGGCCTGAAACCGCTTGCGCCCGGTGATCCAGCTGTCGAAACCGGCCAGCGCCTTGTTCAGCGGCGCGGTCTTGCGCAGATCGCAGCAGGCATCGGGGTTGGTCTGGTTCAGATCGCCATCCGGGTCGCCTGCCGCAATCGCCGCCGGGGTCGCACGGATGGTACGGACATCGGTCAAGCCCAGCTTCGCCGCAACCTCCGTCTGATAGGCGAGCGTTTCGGGAAACAGCATCTGGGTGTCGACAAACAGAACCGGCGTGTCACGGTCAACGAGCGCGATCATATGCAGAAGCGCGACCGAGTCCGCCCCGAAGGACGACACCATCGCGACGCGGCCCAGTTCCGGGTCGGTCAGCGCCTCGCGCAGCACCTGAATGGCCGCGCGATGACGATAGCGCTTGTTCAGCGCGGCAACGCGGGCCGGACGGGTCGGGATGGTCTGAACCTGTGCCATATCAGGCCGCCTTTTCCTCGGCCGGGTACAGCGCCGCCTTGAACGGGGCCGGACCCAGACGGCGATAAGCCTGCAGGAAGGTTTCGTCAGCGTCCTCGCGGACGTCCAGATAACCGTAGATCAGGCGTTCGATTGCCGGGATGATTTCGTCCTTCGAGAAACCGGGGCCAGCGCGCTCACCCACGCTCATGGTTTCGGTGCCGTCGCCGCCAAGGGTGACCTGATAGTTCTCCACCCCTGCCCGGTCGAGGCCGAGGATCCCGATATGGCCGACATGGTGGTGCCCGCAGGCATTGATGCAGCCGGAAATCTTGATTTTCATCTCGCCGATTTCATGCTCCAGCTTCAACTCATAGAAGCGAGTGGCGATTTGCTGGGCAATCGGGATCGAGCGCGCCGTGGCCAGTGCGCAGTAATCCATGCCCGGGCAGGCGATGATGTCGCTGATCAGCCCGATATTCGCCGTCGCCAGATCCGCCTCGCGCAGCGCCGCGTGGATGGCGGGCAGATCGGCCCGGTGGATATGCGGCAGGACCACGTTCTGTTCATGGCTGATACGCAGGTCGCCGTGGCCGTATTTTTCGGCCAGATCAGCCAGCACCCGCATCTGATCCGAGGTCGCATCGCCCGGCGTCGCGCCCTGTTTCTTGATCGAGATGGTGACGATGGCGTGGTCGGCCTGCTTGTGGTCGTGCAGGTTGGTATCGGCCCATGAGCGGAAAATCGGGTCTGCCTGATACGCCGCGTCATAATCTGCCGTGCTGCGGCCCTGCACGAGTTCCGGCGAGACGAAGCGCTTGCGGATCTCCGCTAGGATTTCCTGATCGGAGCCGTCGAACAGCGGGCGGATTTCGGCAAAGCGCGCCTCAACCAGCTCGCGAATATGGTCAATGCCAAGCTCATGCACGGCGATTTTCAGCCGCGCCTTATACTTGTTGTCGCGGCGGCCGACGGAGTTATAGGCCGACAGGATCGCCTCCAGATAGGGCAGCAGATCGGCGACGGGTACGAAATCGCGGACCACCTTGCCGACCAGAGGGGTGCGGCCCAGACCGCCGCCGACGGAGACCTCGAACCCGGTCTGACCGTCCTGCTCGATCATGCGCAGGCCGATATCGTGGGATTTCACCACGGCGCGGTCATTCGGGCTGCCGGAAACGGCGATCTTGAACTTGCGCGGCAGGAACTGGAATTCCGGGTGGTCCGTGGACCACTGGCGGATCAGTTCGGCATAAGGGCGCGGATCGGCGATCTCATCCGCTGCGGCACCGGAGAAATGGTCGGCAGTGACGTTGCGGATGGTGTTGCCGGAGGTCTGGATGGCGTGCATCCCCACTTCCGCCAGACTGTCGAGCATATCCGGGATATCGACCAGCTTCGGCCAGTTGAACTGGATATTCTGGCGGGTGGTGAAATGCCCGTAACCCTTGTCCCAGCGATCCGCGATATGGGCCAGCCGACGCATCTGGTCGGGGTTGATCGTGCCGTAGGGGATCGCAATCCGCAGCATATAGGCGTGCAACTGCAGATAAACGCCGTTCATCAGGCGGAGCGGGCGAAATTCTTCTTCGGTCAACGAGCCGTCGATGCGGCGGTTGACCTGATCGCGGAACCGCTTGGCGCGGTCGACGACGAAGGCGCGGTCGAATTCGGAATGGTGATACATTACGCTTCTGCCTGCTTGCCGTGGAAATAATTGGAGGGGCCATTGGCGCGGAATGCCTCGCGCGGGTGGCCGGGTTCGGGCTTGCCGTCAGCACCCGGACGAGCGGGGGCGAGGAACACCCCAACTGCGTGATCCGACAGTGCCAGCGCCTGTGCCATACGGTGTTTCGCGCGGTCTTCGTCGACGATCAGCTCCGCTTCTTTGAGCTGATCGGCCCATTCGTCCTTGCCGGTCAAATAAATGACGCGACCGTCGAAAAGGTCGTTGGCTGAAATGACAACCGGCTTAAATTTGCGGGCCATGACGAATCTCCATGCTTGCTGGGCATAATATGGGATATTATTCCGTCTTTATACTAGTATCCCGACAGAATAAGGAATACTGTTCCGGTATCACGGTCAGATAGGACAAACACCCGCTATGAACGAGACGAGCGAAAAGAAACTCCGCCTTGATCCGCTCGACAGGAAAATCCTGACCGAGCTACAGGCCGATGCAAGCCAGTCGCTGGACGATATTGCCCGCAAGATCGGGTCATCGAAAACCCCGGTCTGGAACCGGATCCGCAAGCTGAAAGATGCGGGCGTGATCACCCGGCAGACGGTCATTCTGGACCCGGACGCGGTCGATCTGGGCACCTGTTTCTTCGTGCTGATCCGCACCAGCGAGCATGAGGCGGGATGGCAGCAGAAATTCCTGTCGGCCCTGCAATCCCGGCCCGAGGTGCTGGAGGCACACCGGCTGGCGGGGGAGATCGATTACATCGTGAAGCTGCGTGTCTCCGACGCGCGCGCCTATGATGCGTTTTATCAGGCCCTGATCGCCGAGGTGAAGATTTTCAACGTGACGGCGCTGCTGTCGATGGAAGAGTTGAAATCGACGACATTGCTGCCGGTTTGAGGCATTGCGGGGGTTCCACCCCCGCACCCCGGGGATATTTGGGCCAGGATGAAAATGCGTGTCGATTATGTAGAGCTGGCGGCGAGGATTGCTTCGCTGACCGAGGGTGAGGATGACGAAGTAGCGCTGATGGCGACGCTGGCGTGCGAGATCCACCATTCCGATGAACGGTTCGACTGGACCGGGTTTTATCGCGTCACGGCACCTGACCTGCTGAAGATCGGGCCATATCAGGGCGGGCATGGCTGTCTGGTCATTCCGTTCTCACGCGGCGTTTGTGGCGCGGCGGCGCGGACGGGTGAGGTTCAGCTCGTCCCGGATGTGGAGGCTTTTCCGGGTCACATCGCCTGCGCCGCATCGACGCGTTCGGAACTTGTGATCCCGGTTTTCGGCGCGGACAGGCGGCTGATCGGGGTGTTGGATATCGACAGCGACACGCCGAATGCATTTTCCCAGCATGATGCCGAGCCGCTGCAGGACATTCTGCATCGCGTCTTCGGCGGAGTTTGACGAAATAATCAAAATCAGTCCGGCACATAGTGGCGCGGGCGATAAATCATGCATATCCTCTCGCTGGCCACGACACGATTCTCTGTCAGTTTCAGCCACCTGACGTTCAGGCCCCGTCTTTTGGCGGGGTTGTTTTGCAGAAGAAACATTGTCCGCCGGGTGCCCGGATGCAAAGGCGCGCGGCAAGTGGGGGTAGCAGGATGAGTTCAGACAAGGTTGATATCAGCGGTTCCTGTCTATGCGGCGGCGTCCGCTTCGAGGCAAGGCAACATGATGCGCCGGAAATGTGCCATTGCAGCCAGTGCCGGAAATGGGCCGGACATGCATGGGCAGCGGTCGGTTCGAAGAAACTGACCATCAAGGGCCGCAAGCATTTACGGTGGTATCGCTCCTCCGACGACGCCGAGCGGGCGTTCTGCGCCGTCTGCGGAAGCTCGCTGTTCTGGCGGCAGGATGGCGAGAAACATATCGCCATATCGATGGGCAGCATCGACCCGCCCACGGGAATGACATTATCCGGTCATATTTTCACGGCAGACAAGGGCGACTATTACGAAATCGGCGATGGTCTGCCGCAGAAGAAAAAGGGATGATGTTTCCCGGGTCCGTCAGTTGACGCGCAGGATGACCTTTCGGGAAACCGTCTGACCGCCACGAAGGGAAAGCTGAATGACGACGATTCACTGGGTCCATGCCGGACCGGACGCATTGCACGGGCTGAAACATCTGATGCAGAGGAAAGCCGAACTGGCGGTCTGGGCCGATCAGTCGGCCTCATTGCCGGGTGTGCCCGCCGATATTCAACGCCCTTATGAGCCGGAGGCGCTGTGGCAGGCGGTTCAACCGGGTGACATCGTCGTCGCACCACGCCCGACCGATCTGGCGATTGCACGGCTGGCGATGGATCGCGGGGCGCATCTTGCGGTCGGCTGGCATGTCTCTCGCTCGCTGCGCGAGGCGGTTGAGGGCTGTGCTGAGAAGGGTCTGTCCGTCCTGGCCGAGGTCGGGATGGTGCCGGGGATCGATCACCTCATGGCGCGCGATCTGGTCAACGAATATCGTCAGGTCGCACAACCGGCGGACCGGCTTCATTTCACCTGCTACGGCGGCGGGTTGCCAAAGTTTCCGGATAATTTCCGCCATAAGTTCAATATTTCTCCGCTTTCGCTGCTCAATTCGCTCGCCACGCCCGCCTCGTGGATCGAAAATGGCGAGGTCAGGCGGGCGGAATTCCCGTTCGACGTGATCCGCGCCTATGACCTGAACCTGCCAACGCCGGAGCGGCATCAGGTTTACCCCACCTATGACGTCGCGCCTTATCTTGTGGCTTATGGATTTGACGAAAGCTGGAATATCGTCACGGCGCAGCGCGGCGCGATCCGGCTGAAGGGCTGGGACGAGGGCTGGGCAGAGGTTTTCGCGCGGCTTCGCGAAAGCGGCAAGGATCAGGCGGCGCTGGCAAAACAGGCCAAGGAACTGTGGGCGGAGCACCCCTTTGCCGAGGGCGAGGCCGATCGCATGGTTCTGTCGGTCTCGCTACGGGCGGAGCAGGACGGAAACACCCGCTGGCACAAGGAATGGGTGATGGACACGACCGGCGGGCGCCACGGTTTCGCCCGGTTCCGGCTGAATGCGCTGGTGATGGCGCTCGCGGCGGAGGCGTTGCAGCGCGGTGCGATCGCGCCGGGTCTGCATATCGGCCCGACCGACCCGGAGCTGATCGCAGCGTGGCTGGTCGAAATCACCCATGAGGCCGGATATTCCCGACGCATCGATCATATGCGCGAGAAGGGCGCGTCCATCGGGCTGGCAAGCTGACGGCCGCTCGCGCGTTTTATGCTTTGCTTGGCCGCAGGTGTATGGCTCAATCCCATAACACCTTCGGAATGTACCAGCTGACGAGGCTATGATCGCCTGCGCAATCTCGAAATTGCGCGAGGCGGGCGATCATAGCCGGGCCCCAGGTCCCTACAGCGGTTTTGTGTACGCCACTTAGCGAGGGGGACCGGCTGTGACAAATCCCAGCATCGCACAAGCGAAGAGCATCTCGGTGGCGATCGGCAGAGCTGGGCAAGTTTAGATGCACCCGATGACGACAAACGGACAGGTTGGGCCCTCGCTGATAGGCGGTTCCACGATGCAGGTGTGGAAATATCCCACAGGATAGCGTTTGAACTTTTTGTTCGGCTTATTGCCCGCAATTTTTGACAAACGCGAAATTCCAAGCCACTGTGGGCAGCGCTGCAACGAAGATTGTGCCAGCTTGGAGACCTGTTAACCACAGTATCTTTCGGCCTCTTCCAGATCATGCAGCGTATCTATGTCCCGCAACTCGCCGGGTTCGGCGAAGATGAGGTTGTCGGTCGGAAGGCTGCGCAGCAATGCGCGAGCGCCTTGGTCGCCTTGTACATCAAGCAAGGCGGAGAAACAGGCAGCCGGGAAACACGCGGGGGGCTTGGGCGACCGCCCGTCACTCGCCGCTGCGGGTGATCGGTCGGTGCAGCGCTGGGCGATGCGCTTGGCCAGCCCGACGGTCACGCCCGGCATATCGCCCAGCATCACCAGAGCCCGCTGCGCCCCGCGTTCGCCTGCCAGAGTAATGCCCGCCCGCAGGCTGGCGGATTGCGACGCAGTGGCCTCGTCTGGCTGCGTGATTACAAAACCATCCAGTTCGGCGGCAACGATCTCATTGCTCGTCACCGCGATCAGCATCTCCGGGGCGAGGGTGCGCAAAGTCGCGGCGGCGTGTGTTACCAGAGGTCTGCCGCGGAGCGGGGCCACCAGCTTATCGGCCACACCGAACCGGCGAGATAGACCAGCGGCGAGGAGGATGCCGGCGGTTGTCATGCTGCGGAGGTCATCGCTTGTGCGAGAACCTCGGCCAAAACCGACACGGCGAGAGTGCCCGGATCGCGGGCGGAGCGGATCAGCCCGACCGGCCCAAACAGCCGTGCCAGATCGGCCTCTGCCACGGCCATCTCGCGCAGCGCCGATAATCGCTGATCCCGCGCGCGCATGCTGCCTTGCGCGCCGATATAGAACGCAGGCGAGCGCAATGCGCCTGCGAGCAGTGGCGGCTCCCAATCATGATCGTGGAAAAACAGCACGATTGCGCTGCGTGCGTCCACCTCCAGATCGGACGGGAATTGTGGCCTTGCCAGAGGGCGGGTTTCGCATCCGGCAGCGGCGGCCTGATCGAGTGTCTCGCCGTCTGGTGACAGCAGCAAGTTGGGGTAACCGGCGGATTGCACGAGTGCAGAAAACGTACTCGCCTCCGGGCCTTTGCCGAAGGTCAGAAAGCGCAAGGGCGGCTCGAACAGCACCGACAGTTTCAGATCATCACGATAGGTGGGCACAGGGTCGGTGACGGTAATGGTCCCGCTGTCGAGGGCGATCGAGAGAGCGCAAGGCTTGCGCGCGCGGCGCAGATATTGAAGCCGGGTGCAAACCTCGCGATCCGGCTTTGGCAGCAGCAGGATGTCGAGACCGCCACCACAGGGCAGCTGAATGTCGATGAAGGGGGAGCCGCGTCCATATCGCAGCATGCGCGGTATCCCGGCTTGCAAGGTCTGCATCGCTTGGGCGGAAATGTCGGATTCGATGCAGCCCGAGGACAGCGACCCGACCCGGCGATTGCCGCCCAACACCGCCATCATGGCGCCGAGGGGGCGGTAGGACGGGCCCTCGACACCGGCCACCAGTGCCAGAACGCTGTTCTCGGCCGTGTTGAGAATGGCCTGAACCGGGTCTGTCGCCAGACCCCGAGACGGGCCGGGCATCGGCGTATCATCCCGGACGACCGACGCAGCGGTCATCCCGTCAGAGACGATGCGCCCGGCCCGGACCCTCACTGGATATCGCCGAAGCAGAGATATTTGAGTTCGAGATAATCATCCGCCCCGTATTTGGAGCCTTCCCTGCCGATCCCCGATTGTTTCACGCCGCCAAAGGGCGCGACCTCGGTCGACATGATCCCGGTATTGATCCCGACCATGCCGGTCTCAAGCCGCTCCGCCACGCGCCAGATCCGCCCGATATCGCGGGAGAAGAAATACCCCGCCAGACCGAACTCGCTGTCATTGGCCAGATCGACGGCCTGATCCTCGCTGTCAAACTGAAAGAGCGGGGCAAGGGGGCCGAATGTCTCCTCGCGCGAGATGCGCATCTCCGGGGTCATATCGGCCAGAACGGTCGGTTCGAAGAAGGTGCCGCCCTTGTCATGGCGCGCGCCCCCGGTGAGAACCTTGGCCCCGTGCGAGGTCGCGTCGCTCAGGTGATCCTCGACCTTCTCAACCGCCGCTTCATTGATCAGCGGGCCGATCTGCACGCCATCGGCAAAACCGTCCCCGACCTTGAGTTTCTCCACGCCCGCCGCCAGTCGCCTGGCAAATTCTTCGTAAACGCCGCTTTGAACATAGATCCGGTTCGCGCAGACACAGGTCTGGCCGGCATTGCGGAATTTCGCGGCAATCGCGCCCTCGACGGCGGCATCGAGATCGGCATCGTCAAACACGATGAATGGCGCATTGCCGCCCAGCTCCAGCGACATTTTCTTGATCGTGGGGGCGCATTGTTCCATCAGGATCCGCCCGACGCGGGTCGAGCCGGTGAAGGTGATTTTCGCCACTTTCGGGTTGCGGCAAAGCTCCTTGCCGACGCCGGATGAATCGGAGCTGGGGGTGACGTTGAACACGCCTTTGGGGATCCCCGCCCTCTCTCCCAGAACCGCCATCGCCAATGCGGAAAGCGGCGTCAGCTCGGCGGGGCGGGCCACGAAGCTGCATCCGACGGCCAGAGCCGGGGCGACTTTCCGGGCGATCATCGCATTGGGGAAGTTCCACGGCGTGATGGAGCCGACCACGCCGACCGGCTGTTTGAGAACGACGATCCGCTTGTCGCCCTGCGGTGCCGGGATCGTATCGCCGTAAATCCGCTTGGCCTCTTCGGCGAACCACTCGATATAAGACGCGCCATAGAGGATTTCGCCCCTGGCCTCGGGCCATGGCTTGCCCATTTCCGCCGTCAGGATCGTGGCGAGATCATCGGCATTCTCGACCATCAGGTCGTGCCATTTGCGCAGAACCGCGCTGCGTTCCTTGCCGGTTTTCCCGGCCCAGTCGGTTTTCGCCGCAAAGGCCGCATCAACCGCCTGCGCGACCTCATCCGCCGCGAGATCGGTGACCTTGCAGATCTCCGCCCCCGTCGAGGGGTTGTGGACGGGAAATGTCCTGCCGTTCTCGACCCACTGCCCATTCACGAAGGCGCGTGTTTCCAGCAATGTCGGGTCTTTGAGGTTGAGCATCATGCGTTCTCCCGTGCCGCGGCGATGGCGTCTTCCAGAATATCCAGCGCCTCGCCGAACACATCATCCGGGATGGTGATCGGGGCGAGGAAACGAATGACATTACCATAGACACCGCAGGTCAGCAGCAACAGGTTCCTTTTGAGCGCCTCGGCCCGCACCTTCTGGGTGAATTCCGGGCTGGGGGCCGCGCCGTCCGCCGTATTGAATTCGGCTGCCACCATGAAGCCGGGGCCGCGAATATCCGCCAGTTCCGGCGTTGCCTCGCGCAGCGATTCCAGTCGCTGCCGCAGGCGGGAGCCCAGCTCGTTGGCGCGGGCGCAGAGATCCTCATCCGCGATCACATCCAGCACGGCATGGGCGGCGGCGATACCCAGCGGGTTGCCGCCATAGGTGCCGCCAAGACCGCCGGGACCGGCGGCATCGATAATCTCGGCCTTGCCGCAGACAGCGGCCAGCGGCAACCCGCCGGCCAGACCTTTGGCCATCGTGGTCAGATCCGGTGCCACACCGTAACCTTCCATGGCAAACACATGGCCCGTGCGCGCAAATCCGGTCTGAATCTCATCTGCGATCATCACAATGCCATGCTCATCGCAGAGCGCGCGGATGGCGCGGACGAAGCCGTCCGGGGCCGGGTAGAACCCGCCCTCACCCTGCACCGGCTCAAAGATGATCGCCGCGACCCGCGCCGGGTCGAGATCGGTCTTGAACAGCTTGTTCAGCGCATCGAGCGAATCCTGCGTGGACACCCCGTGCAGTTCGACGGGGAACGGTACATGATACACATCGGGCATCATCGCGCCGAAACCCTGCTTATACGGCGCGACCTTGCCGGTCAGGCTCATCCCCATGAAGGTGCGCCCGTGAAACCCGCCGCCGAATGCGATGACGGCCGGGCGGTTCGTATGGGCGCGCGCGACCTTGATGGCATTTTCCACAGCCTCGGCCCCGGTGGTGACGAAAACCGTCTTTTTGTCGAAATCGCCCGGCACGGCGGCGTTCAGACGTTCTGCCAGGGAGACATAGTTTTCATAGGGCAGCACCTGATGGCAGGTATGGGTGAAGGCGCCGAGTTGTCTGCTGACGGCCTCCATGACCTTGGGGTGGCAATGGCCGGTATTGACCACGGCGATGCCGGCCGCGAAATCGATATAGCGCGTCCCTTCGACATCCCAGACCTCGGCGTTTTTCGCGCGCGCCGCATAGATCTGGGTCTGCATGCCAACACCACGCGAGATGGCCTTTTCGCGGCGGGCACTGATTTCTGAGTTGAGCATGGCATTCACCCTTTTGAAAACCGATCCTGTGGGAAGGGGCCGGGCCGAGCCCGGCCCAGTCGTATAAATCGAAACGCCGCGATCAGCTTCCGCTGAGCAGCATACGGTAGCGGAACTGGTCGAAGATCACCGCGAGGATCAGAAGCGCACCGAGCAGCACCATCTGCATATAGGAACTCACCTGCGCGAGGTTCATCCCGTTCTGGACCAGAATGATGAAGAACGCCCCCAGCACCACGTTTTCGACCCGTCCGATGCCGCCGCGCAGCGACACACCGGCGATGACGCATGCGGCAATGGATTCGAGCGTCAATGTTCCGCCCAGATTTGCCTCGCCGGATTCCACTCGCGCGGTCAGCAACAGACCCGTGAGAGAGGCCAGCAATGCGCAGATCGCATAGGCCAGCATCAGCGTGCGCTTGGTATTGATCGCCGAAAGATGCGCGGCCTTGATATTGCCGCCGACGGCATAGATCTGGGTGCCGAGCCGGGTCCGGGACATGAAGGCCCACATGGCGGCGATGCAGATCAGCGCGATAATGACCGGGATGGGAATGCCCCATAACCGCCCAAAGCCGAACGTATCGCCAAACGCAATCGGCAGGCTGGACACCGGAACCCCGCCTGTCAGGAACAGGGCCAGACCCGCCCCGACGGAGGACACGCCGAGCGTCATGATAAAGGGCGAGACGTCGAAATAGGCGACACCGATCCCGTTCACCAGCCCGACCAGAATCGCCGCGCCAAAGCCCAGAAAGGCGCCCAGCAGGATGGCGAGCCAGATCAGATCGGGGAAAATGCCCGCAAACCAGACCATGCCAAGCGCCGAGACCACGGAGGTCAGCGCAATCGCCGTCCCGACCGAAAGGTCAAACCCGCCGGAAATCAGCACGATCATCTGCCCCAGCGAGACCAGCACCAGATAGACCGATTGTCGCGCGACATTGATCAGGTTCTGGCCGGTGAGGAATTTGGGCGAAAGGATGGTGAACACCACAAGCGCCCCGAGGAGAAAGAAGGGGAGGACACCGACTTTCACGAAAATCTTGCGAACGAAATCCGTGGGCCCTGTCATTCTTGTTTCTGTCGTCATGTTTATGCTCCGCTTTCGTCGAAGAAATATCTGAGAACCTGTTCCTCGGTCATTTCGTCCCCGCTGAGTTCGGCGGAGATGCGTCCATGCGCGAGGACGATCATTCTGTGAGAGAGGTTCATGACCTCCGGGAGATCCGAAGATATGACGACAACCGCCTTGCCGGCCTCCGCCAGTTCCTTGATCAGGCGATAGAGCGCCGCGCGCGTGCCCATATCGACGCCGACTGTCGGTTCATCGAAGATGATGATGTCGGCATTCTGGCCGAAGCATTTGCCGAACAGCACCTTCTGCTGGTTCCCGCCCGAAAGCTGCGAGACGGGTTTCGCGCGGTAGGAGGGCTGCAATTCGACGTGATCCGAAATCGCCCCGGCTTCGGACCTGATCTCAGACCATCTGATGAACTGCCGGTCGCCGCCGACCTTGTCGCCCATGATGAGATTGATCGCGAGATTGTCGCTCGACGGTTTTGCGAGATCGAGCCCCTCTGCTTTGCGGTCGGGCGACAGGTAATATATACCGGCCCGGATGATCTCGCGCGTCGAAGCGGCGCTGATGTCCCGCCCTTTAAACGCAACCGAACCGGCAACCCGCGTGGTCAGCCCCATGATGGTGCGAAACAGCCGCGACTTGCCGGACCCGACGAGACCCGCAACCCCCAGCACCTCGCCCGCCCGAACCTCAAGCGAGGCGTCGCTGATGCCCGCGGTGCGCAACCCCTCGACCGAGAGCAGGACGTCGCCGGAGCCGCGTTCAATGGGCGGGTAGATCTCCTCGATAGCGCGGCCGGTCATCATTTCGACAAGCGCATCCTCATCAGTCTCGGATATATCGACGGTGCCGATTTTTGCGCCGTCGCGCAGCACCGTGACACGGTCAGCGATGCGGGCGAATTCCTGAATCCGGTGCGAGATATAGATAATGCCGACGCCCTTGGCCTTGAGCTCCTGCACGAACTCGAACAGGTGATCGACCTCCTTATCGGTGAGCGAGGCTGTCGGCTCGTCAAGGATCAGCACCTTGAGGTCGCCGTGAAAGGCCTTGGTGATCTCGACCATCTGCTGCTGCGCCCGTGACAGATGTGCCGTGATCTCCTTCGGGTCGATGTCGAAGCCAAGCTCCAGCAGCATGTCATGGGCGCGGCGGCGCATGGTCTTGTGGTCGACGAATGGCCCCTTCATCGGCTCCCAGCCCAGAAAGATATTCTGCGCGACCGTCAGCGTCGGAATGAGCGAGAATTCCTGAAAGACCGTGTAGATCCCCTTGTTCTGCGCATCCGCAACGCTTTCGAAATGAACATCTTCGCCGTCCAGCACAAGCCGCCCGCTGCTTGGGGTGTTCGCGCCTGCGAGCATGGAAATCAGGGTGGATTTTCCGGCGCCGTTTTCACCGAAAAGGACGTGAACTTCGCCCGGTTTGAGGTCGAAATCCACAGCGTTGAGCGCAAGCACCCCCGGATATTGCTTGCTGAGGGCGCGGGTTTCGACGAGCGCGGTCGAGGTCATGGGGTATCTCCGAAAAAAAAGCGGGCCGGCAGGACAGGCCTGACCGGCCCGCAGTCCAACAGGGAGAGGATTGCGTGTCAGTTCCCGACGTTGAACACGGGCGAGAAGCCATCCGGCGGCAGGATGTTTTCACGCGCCACATCGCCGATATTCTCCGGGTCGACGACGAAGATTTTCGGGCCGACATGCTGGATATAGTCTTCGCCCTCAAGGATCCTGACCGCCTGATCGACGGCGATCCGGCCCTGAATGACCATGCTGTCGGCGGGTGCCGCCTGAATGAAGCCACGCTGGATGCCGGTATAGACGCCCGGTGTCATGTAGAAGGCCAGAAGATCGACCTTGCCCTGAAGCCCGCGCTCGCGGATCAGCCCTTGCGCGGCCTCCGCCGTCACCGCAGTCCCGGCGAGGTAGCGCACATCCGGGTTGGCTTGCAGCACGTCTTCGACCAGCTTGAGCTGCGCTTCCTTGCCGGTATCGCCGAAGCGCGGCTCCAGCACTTCGACTGCCGAGCCTTCGACGGCTTCCATAAAGCCTGCATGGGCCGCTTCGACCCAACCGGCACCTGCGGGGCCGGGGAACCAGCCGACCTGGACGGGATCGGAGCCTGCCGGGTGACGTTCGGCCAGGTAGCGGCCGGTTTCGCGGCCCATCGTGTGGAAGGAGACCAGCGATTTGGCCGAGATTTCCGGGGAGGACACGCCGTTGATGACGTCGATCACCGGAATGTCCTGACCCGCCACTTCGCCGATGACATTGTTCAGGCCGTCAAAGGAAATCGCCCCGACAATAATGGCGTCGGCATCATTGGCAACGCAGTCCTCGATCTGGCTGATCTGGCGGTTCAGCTCGGTGTAACCGCCTGCCTCGACGACATTGAGATTGACGCCAAGCCGTTCCGCCTCTGCGGTGACGCCGTAATCGACGCCGAGCCAATAGGCATCTTTCATATGCGGAAAGGACACGCAGATATTCCACGGCTGCGTGGCGCTTTCGAGCGGGGTATAGGTGACCGCGCTGACCTCTCCATCGGCGGAGAAGGCGGGTGTCACCTCTTCCGCCTCATAGGGAAACCATGCCTCCTCAGCGAGGGCCGACATCGGGATCGCGGCGGTTAGCGCCAGCGCCGATACAGTTTTCAGGATGAGTTTCATTGTTCTGACCTCCTTGTCAGTTGCAGTTAGGTTTTGCGGATTTCCGCATATTTTGTTTTTGATCTTTGGCCCTTAGACGAGCTCTTGGCGTATTTTTTCCAGCATTTCCTTGCGGCTGCGGCGCGCGGCAAGCGCCCCGGCCATATCGGTTTTCTCGAACTTGACCGGCGTGTGCGGCTGAAGCTGTCCGATCAGGTCCATATCCGCCGAGATGACCGCGCCGAGGGTGAAATAACCGCCGCCCGAGACCGCATCGCGATGAAGGACAATCGGCTCCGTGCCGCCCGGCACCTGGATGGAGCCGTAGGAGTAGCAGCCATCCACGATATTCGACGGGTCCGCACCGGCACCGAAGGGCTGCTCGCGTTCGACGAATTCAAGCGGACGACCGCCCTTGAAGCGATACCCCATCCGGTCGGCTTCCGGGGCCACGGTCCATTCATCCTCGAAAAAACCGGCACCGGCAGCATCGGTCAGGCGATGCCAGTATAATCCCGGCAGCACGCGAAGCTTCGCGGGGCTCCCCGGCATCCGGCGCAGCGCCTCGGGCACGGTCCTGCCGGCACCGGGGCCGGTCGCGCCGCCTGTCGGCAGCTCGTCGCCCGCCTGCACGGCACGGCCCTCGACGCCGCCGAGCGCACCGATCGGATAGGTCGACCGGCTGCCCAATGCGGCCGGTGTGGTGATGCCGCCGCTGACGGCGATATAGATGCGCGCACCGGCCTGAAGGAAATCGAAACTCAGCGTCTGCCCGGCTTTGACGACAAAGGAGCTCCAGGGTTCCTGCACCTCGCCATCCACCTTGGTCGGCAAGCTCGCCCCGGTCACGGCGACCGTCGCGTCCTTTGTGAACTCGATCTGCGGGCCCATGAACACCGCTTCGAGACAGGCCGCCCCCTCGTCATTGCCGACCAGCATATTTGCGCAGCGCAGCGCGAAGCGGTCCATGGCGCCACCCATCGGAATGCCGAGATGGAAATAACCGGGACGTCCGAGATCCTGAATCGATGTGGCGAGGCCGGGGTTTACAATCTTAAGCGTCATTGAGGGCCTCCAGCAATTTGGCGTTGTAGCCGGGCATGTCGGCATTGAACTCATCAAGATCGAATTCGACCTCGGCAATGCGTGGCTCATAGGTTCCGTCTTCGACCGCCTTGACGATGGCGTCGTATTCGGCGCGATCGATCGGCTTCCATTTCACGATGTCTCCGGGTTTGAAAAACACCATGAAATCCTTGAGATAGGACACTTTTTGCGCCGGATCGTAGATCGGCATCGGCGTCACACCGAACATCTGGTAGCCGCCCGCGCCGCGCACCGAGTAGGTGCAGGAAAAACAGCCGCCATAGCCGACCGTCAGCTTGGGCGTGTCCGTGCGCGGGCGCAGATATTTCGGCACCTCGATCTGCTTTTCACGCTCTACGAGCTGATACAGAAACGGCAGCCCCGCGACGAAACCGACCATGGAGACGAACCACGGCTGCGAATGATGCGCCTCGATAAAGGCCTCGACACTGTCATAGCCGTTGATGCGGGCGGCATATTCGAGATCGGTCCCGTTCGGATCCTGATGGCGTTCGCGGAAGCGCATCAGCGTCTCATGCGTCCACGGATCCTGATAATAGACCGGGACTTCGACAATCCGCGTGTTGAGACGCTTCTCGGCGGACTCGGCGCGGTGCTCAAGCTCCTTGATCCGGCTCATAATGTCGTCGGGGTCGATGACATCGGGGTCGAAGCGCACCTGAAACGACGCGTTCGCCGGACAGATTTCCGTCACGCCTTCGATATTCGCTTCGCGCACCGCGTTGCTCATGGAGAGCGACTTGAAGAACGCGTCGAGGGACATTTCGTCATCCATCTCGACATAGACGTGCTCGTCGCCTCCGAATGTGTATCTGGTCTTCATCATGACCTCCTCACGAGTTTTCGGGCTTGAGGTTTCCGGCATCCAGCCACGCCTCCAGCCATTGGGTATGGAAATCGCCGGAGGCGACGGTCGGGTCGGCGGCAAGGGCCTTGTGGAGCGGGATGGTGGTTTTCAGACCCCCGATTTCCAGCCCGTTCAGCGCCGCCGCCATCCGTGCAATCGCGTCCGCGCGGTCCGCGCCATGCACGATCAGCTTCCCGATCAGCGAATCGTAGAAGGGCGGAATCTGGTAGCCCTCATAGATGAAGTGATCGAAGCGAATGCCGTCGCCCTCGGGGATCTTCAGGGTTTCGACCTTGCCCGGAAATGGCAGGAACTGCATGAACGGGTCTTCGGCGTTCAGGCGCACTTCGATGGCGTGCCCGTTTCGCTTGACCTCGTCCTGGGTGACGCTCAGATCCTGACCGCCGCAGACCCGGATCATTTCCTGCACCAGATCGATGCCGGTGATCATCTCGGTCACGGGATGCTCGACCTGAATTCGGGTGTTCATCTCGATAAAGAAGAATTCCCGGGTCTCCTCCTCATAGAGATATTCCAGCGTGCCCGCGCCGCGATAATTCACCGCTTCGGCCAAAGCGACCGCAGACTGGCACAGATGCTGCCTTGTGTCTTCGTCGAGACAGGCGGCCCCGGCCTCTTCCCAGACTTTCTGGCGGCGGCGTTGCAGCGAACATTCGCGCTCGTAAAAATGCACCGCGCGCTTGCCGTCACCGACGATCTGGACCTCGATATGGCGCGGCGACCGGACGGCGCGTTCGACATAAAGACCGCCATCCCCGAATGCCGCTGCGGCTTCGGCCTGCGCCTGCGGCGCGAGGGTTCTGAGTTCCTCCTCGCTGTTGGCGATACGGATCCCGCGCCCGCCGCCGCCGGCTGCGGCCTTGACCATTACCGGGTAGCCGACATCTGCGGCGACCGCGATGGCATCATCGACGTTCTCGATCCGCCCCTTCGATCCGGGCACGACCGGCACCCCTGCCGCTTCGGCGGCCTGACGGGCGGCAACCTTGTCGCCCATTCGCTCTATCGTGTCGGCCGACGGTCCGACAAAGACAATCCCGGCCTGCTCAATCGCCCGCGCAAATCCGGGGCTTTCCGAAAGAAAACCATAGCCGGGATGAACCGCACCGGCGGATGTCTCGATTGCCGCAGAAACGACCTTGTCAATGTTCAGATAGGAATCAGATGCCTTGGCCGGGCCAATGCAGATGGATTCGTCCGCCAGCTTGACGGCCATCATATCAGCATCGCCTTCGGAATAGGCCTGAATCGTCGTGATGCCGAGTGACTGGGCCGCCCGAATAATGCGAACCGCGATCTCGCCACGGTTGGCAATAAGCAGTCGATCAATGCCCATATCAGTCCGCCACGTCAGCGAGTTGCTGCCCCGCAGTCACGGGATGACCGTCTTCGGCGACATAGGCGGTAAATGTCCCCTCGATCTCCGATTTCACCTCGATAAAGGTCTTCATCACCTCAATCAGGCCGACCGTGTCTCCGACTCTGACCGGATCGCCCGGCGTCTTGTAGGGCTCGGCCTCGGGCGACGGTTTCATGTAAAACGTGCCGGGCAGCGGCGACAAAATATGGGCCATGTTCTTCTCCCTTGAAGTCTTGTTAAAGCCCCAGAACAGCAGCTGCTGGAGCGATTGTTATTCCCGCCTCGATCAGGCCGGCGCGGATCGCCTTGCCGACTTCGAGCGCACCGGGGGTGTCGGAGTGAAAGCAGATGGATTCGAATTCGACGCTGATGTCTTCGCCATCGACGGTCGTCACCACGCCCTCCCTGCAGGCGCGGACACATTTGGCCGCGATCTCTTCGGGTTTGGGCCGCGACACACGCCGCGCAAACACGATGGAGCCTGACTTGTCGTAGTCGCGATCCGCATAGAACTCCCGGACGACAGGATGACCGGCGCGGCGCGCGACATCGTAGGTCTTGGAGGTCCCCATGCAGAACAGGATTGCGGTAGCACAGGTTTTCCCAAGCGTGTCGACGATCTGTTCGGACAGTTCCTCGTTGACTGCCGCTTCCATATAAAGCGCGCCATGCGGCTTCACATGCTGCAACTGGATGCCATAGCGACGCCCGAATTCGCGGATGGCGCCGACCTGATAGACGATGTCATTCACCAGCTCTTCGGGTTTGGCATTGATGTAGCGCCGCCCGAAGCCCTGAAGATCGCGATAGCCGGGATGCGCGCCAAGCCCGACACCGTAGGTTTGCGCGAGCCTGACCACGCGGTCCATGGAGTTCGGATCGCCTGCGTGGAACCCGGCGGCGATATTGGCCGAACTGATGAGCGCCATGATATCTTCATCAGGCGCCTCACCCAGCGTCCATTGGCCAAAGCCCTCACCCATGTCGCAGTTCAGGTCCACCTTGTCTTTCATCGCAAACATCCTGTTATGGTTCGAAAAACCATTACAAAACGCTTCCGCAATTGGAATTTGTTTGTTCTGAGGGAGCAATATCGGAATTTCCGATATTAACAGGATCGCTACAGCCCTTGCGAATAAAGATAAATTTCTCCATTTCGTCTGAATGAATATTTGCGTAATCGGTTTTTCCGATGTTCGTAGAAATAGTTTTCTGTTATTCGATACAGATGAACCTGAGACATTTGAAATATTTCGTTGCCACGGCGGAAACCGGACAGGTCAGCCGGGCGGCCAATGTCCTGTCGATCTCGCAATCCTCGGTGACGGGCGCGATCAAGGATCTTGAAATCACGCTTGGGGCGGAGCTGTTCATCCGCACGTCACAGGGAATGGAGCTGACCGATTCCGGCCGGGAGTTTCTGGCGGCTTCGCGTGAAATTCTTGATAAGGTGGAGGAGGCGAGGAAGCTGACCAGACGCCGCTCCGATGTAAGCGGTCAGATCTCGCTGGCTGCAACCTACACGGTCATCGGATATTTCCTGCCGTATCATATCGACCGTCTGGCACGGCAACATCCCGGCCTCGACATCCAGCTTCACGAGCTTAACCGCGAAAGCATCGAGGATGGGTTGCTCTCGAACCGGTTCGATCTGGCGGTGCTGCTGACATCGAATATCAACAATCCCGAGCTGGAATCGGAAACCCTCATGAAATCCTCACGACGTTTATGGGTCCCGAACGGGCATCGGTTCCTGGACGAAAACAAGGCGAGGTTCGAAGATATCGCGCAGGAAAACTACATCATGCTGACCGTCGATGAGACGGCGCATACCACGATGAAGTATTGGAGCAAAACCAACTTCCGACCGAAGACAAAGGTACGGACGTCATCCGTGGAAGCCGTCAGGTCGATGGTTGCCAATGGACAGGGCGTCTCGATCCTTTCGGATATGGTGTACCGACCCTGGTCGCTGGAGGGCAAACGCCTTGAAACCCTGTCCACCGATTTTGAACCGCCGACAATGGATGTTGGCCTGGCCTGGCGAAAAAACGCGGAGTTCTCACCAGCCATGCATCTTCTGGTGGATTACTTCAAACAATGCTTTGTATCGCCGCAAATGCCTCAGTTCAGCGGGCGCAAATAGCTAGGCTGGTCGGGATGCGCAGCGTCCTGTTACGAAGCTGACGACTGGCTACGGCATGGGCGATTGCGTGCGACGGCTCGTGACGGCATCCCGCCTTGCCATACGCCGGAACGCCTTCAATATTTCCGATAATACCATTTTCAAAAATTGAATTTTGCATGACCTGCCACGCTCTCTATCCTGTCGTGTCAGGAGCTTTCTGCCGGATGCGATTGAACGCCTGAACTGAAGGTTCCCCAGGGAAACCAATGGAAGGCTCGCTTCAGTGGCCATAAACAACAACCCGACATTTTACTCGCCAGCGGATCTGGATCAGGCAGTTACCATGCTTCAGGATCTCGGCGATGGCGCA
Source organism: Paracoccus sp. SCSIO 75233 (assembly GCF_027912675.1). NCBI lineage: Bacteria > Pseudomonadati > Pseudomonadota > Alphaproteobacteria > Rhodobacterales > Paracoccaceae > Paracoccus > Paracoccus sp. SCSIO 75233. The sequence goes on from NZ_CP115757.1 coordinate 2,766,348, forward strand.
CTGCCGGTCGCCGGCGCGACGTGGATCATGCGCGCGCCAACCCGCGGGGAAAAGATCGCTGATATCTTTGTCAATCTTTCCACCATTCCGGGCATGCACGACATAGATGTTGGTGAGGAAAGCGTTTCCATCGGTGCTATGGCAACACAGGATGCGATTGCGGCGGCGCTGGCGGGTCATTCGGATTTGGCGGCCCTGACCGTTGCCACGGGGTACACGGCCAATCCGGCGATCCGGCGGGCGGCGACAATTGGCGGGAATATCGCCACGGTTGATTTTGCCGCCTCCGACATCGTTCCGGCTTTGCTGGCACTTGAGGCGAAGGTCGAGATCATCGCGCCGAACGGCGGAAACATGCTGTCTATGGTCGATTTTCTGGCCAAACGCAGAACCCTTGGCCGGTCCAGCCTGATTGCCCGCATCGTGATACCGCGCCAAGGACGGATCAGCACCCATTCGCGGATCACCTTGCGCAAGGCCGGTGACTATCCGGTCGCCAATCTGTCCACCGCCATATCGGTCCGGGAAGACGGCGAAATCGCAGCCGCTTGCGTGGCTGTCGGCGGCGTCGAGCCTGTCGCGAAACGCTGGACCGGTCTCGAAAATACCATAACCGGGCGCAAGCTCGATGCCGGAGAAATCCGCGACATCGCTGCCGATTATGCCGATGAGTTTTCTGGCCGCGACGCCCCCGGCGTGCCGGGTTGGTATCGCTTGCGGCTTTTGCCAGTGCTGGCGGAAAAAGCGTTCCGCTTCATCCAGAAGAACCACGCATAAGGAGCCGGACGTGACCACGAGCCTGAAAATCAATGGCGAGGAGCGCATTCTCACTTGTGACCCGCGAACCGCCCTGCTCGATGCCTTGCGGGGCGAACTGCGCCTGACGGGCACAAAGGATGTCTGCCGCGAGGGCTTCTGCGGGGCCTGCACCGTCCATGTCGACGGCAAGCCGATGTCCTCCTGCCTGCTGCCCGTGGGCAAGCTGGAGGGCCGTTCCATTGTCACCATTGAAGGCATATCGGACGGGGCAACGCTGAATGCGGTTCAGCAGGCCTTTATCGACGAGGACGTTGTGCAATGCGGCATGTGCTTTCCCGGCATGGTCATGACGCTAAGCACCTATTTGCGCGACAACCCCTCAGCCAACCGCGACGCTGTGAAATACGCTCTGGTCGGCAATGCCTGCCGCTGCACCGGGTACGAGCGCATCGTTGATGCAGCAATGTCTGTCGTGATGGCGCAAGAGGACGCAGGATGATGTCAGATCAGACGATTGCCGATAAGGCCGTGATGAATTTCCCGCGCCGCGATGCGCGTGACAAGGTGACGGGTCGGACCCGGTTCACGGTCGATACCGGCGGCTCCGACGTGCTGCATGCCGCGCTGCTGCGCTCCGACAAGGCCTCGGCGCGGATCGTCGCGCTCAATGTGGAGGCGGCGCGCAAGATGCCCGGTGTCCGCGCCATCGCTACGGCGGAGGATGTGCCGGGTCTTTACGGCATCGGCATCGCCGACCACCCGCTGCTGGCAAAAGATGTCGTCCGCTATCATGGCGAGCCGATTGCCGCCATTGCCGCCGATACGCTGGAACAGGCCCGCGCCGCAATTGAGGCCATCGAACTGAACCTCGAACCGCTGCCCGCCATTCTGACGATGGCCGAGGCTCTGGCCGATGACGCGCCGCTGATCCATCCGCAGTGGCAGGACTATGAAGTCCTGCTCGAAGGCGCCGACCGGGGCGGCAATATCGCCTGGGAGGCCGTGGTCGAACGCGGCGATGCCGATGCGGCCTTTGCCCGCGACGATGTCACCATCGTGGAGGGCTGCTACGAGGTTGGCCGGCAGAGCCATGTCCCGCTGGAGCCGCGCGCGGCGGTCGTGTCCTACGAGGACGGGCGGTTCCATGTGCACGCCTCGACGCAGGTGCCGTGGACGGTTCGCGCGGTCACGGCGCGTGTGCTGGGTGTTCCCGAGTCAGATGTGCGCGTGACCGTACCGGCAGTGGGCGGCGGTTTCGGGCTGAAATTCGATGCCTCTATCGAGCCATGCGCCGCCGTGCTGGCCCGCATGACCGGGCGCAGCGTGTCCATCATCAACACCCGCCGCGAAGAACAGATGACCTGCCTGTCGCGTGAGAATGCGGAGATCAAAATCCGCTCGGCCGTGACCTCGGATGGCGAGATCGTGGGCCGCGAAGCCACGGTGCTGATGGATTGCGGCGCCTATGGCGGGGAGCAGGTGTTTCTGACCACCATGACCACGCATACGCTTGGCGGTAATTATCGGCTTGGCGCGGTGCGGATCGTCAGCCGGGCGGTTTATACCAATACCCCGCCGAACGGGGCGTTCCGTGCCTGTAACGGCGTCTATAACATCTTCGCCCTCGAACGGCACACGGATGAAATCGCCGATGCGATTGGCATGGACCGGATGGAATATCGCCGTCGTCATGTTCTGGGCGATCAGGATCTTGCCGCCACCGGGCAGGTCTATGACGGCGAGGTGCTGCGCCCGATGCTCGACCGCATGGACACGCTGCGCGCCCGCAGCGGCTCTCACCAACAGACGGCAGGCAACCGCCTTTATGGGGAGGCAACGACGGTCGGCACCTGGTTTATCTTCGTCGGCCCGTCGGCAGCGACGGTGAACCTGAACCACGATGGCAGCGCCACGCTGGTCACATCGGGGGTCGAGATCGGTCAGGGCACGATGATGCAGGCCCTGCCGCAGATCGTGGCCGCCAATCTGGGCATTTCGCCAAAGGATGTGATCGTCAAAGCCGCCGATACGGACGGTGCCGGTCGCGATCTGGGCGTCGGCGGCGGGCGCACGACGGTTTCCATCGGTGCCGCGAGCGAGGCCGCCTGCGCCGTGGTCCGCGACAAGCTGCTCGAAGTAGCAAGCGAAATGCTGCAAACCCCGCCACGGGATCTCGTCCTTGCCGGCGGACGGATCGAAATCCGGGACCGTCCGGGCTCCGGAACGACGATCCAGAAGGTCGTGGCCGAGACCGAGGCCCGTTTCGGCCCGGTATCGGGCAGCGGCGCCTTCACCACCCCGCCTTTCGAAAGCAAGCCCGGCTGCGCCTTCGGCCATTTCATCGACGCGATTCAGCCAGTCTTTGCGGTCCATAATTGTGAACTGGCAATCGATCCCGATACCGGAAAGGTCGATATTCTGTCCTATCGCGTCGTGCAGGATGTCGGTCGGGCGCTGAACCCGAGGGCCATTCACGGCCAGATTCAGGGCGGCGTCGTTCAAGGCTTCGGCTATGCGCTGCACGAGGAAATCACCATCAACGAGCATGGCGCTTTCGATCAGACCGGGTTCGAGACCTATCTTCTGCCGCTCGCATCCGACAGCATTCCGGTCGAGTTCGACCTCTATGAAGGCGCACCGACGATTGGCCCGTTCGGCGCCAAAGGGGCGGGTGAAATTCCGATCCTCAATGTCGCGGCAACGATCGGCTGCGCTGTCGCCAATGCAACCGGCAAGCAGGTCTCCTCGATGCCACTTACACCCGCAAAGATCGCGGCACTTATTGATGATCGCAGCCCGCGATTGACCCACGATCACATCAGTCCGGTGTGGCGAGAAAACACGCTGCGCAAATCTGGGAAGAGCAGGCCAAACCCCTGCTGATCAACGAAAGAGCAGCGGATCACAAACGCCTAGCCATCAACTTCCGCTGACAGTGATTGTCCTGAAACGGTCGCTGGCAACCTGAGCTGACCCGGATAATGGCCGCACTCTGCAGCAGGGTCTTTTCCCGGCGACCGCCCTATTCGGTAGGCGTCCCGGCAGATCGTCGCGTGAGTTTTTTCAGAACCGGCGGAACTGCGACCGTCAGGATCAGCAGGGCGATCAACACCATGCAGATCGGTCGCGTGAACAGGATATACTCGCCCCTCACATCAAGCAGCAGCGACAGCCGCAGATTGCTCTCGATCAGCGGACCCAGAATAACGCCAAGCGCAACGGGGTTAGCTCCGCTCTGCAACTGGCTCCGTCCCCTGTCATCGCTTCATTCGTCACCTCCAGACAGAAAGGGATCGCATAAAGATCGATCAGAGGAACTATTTCATCGCGATTTTCCAGCTCCAGCCAGCGAAAGATGACACTGTCCGCAACCTGCCGCAAATCGCCCATCAAGGCCACAATCTGAACCATCCTATAAAATTTACATATGAACTTGTCAGGCACTGATGAATAATCTAGCGTGCGAGGAGATAAGCTGAGGGAGCAGACCAATTGAGTAGCGAGCAATCGGAAACCGAGGCTGGACCCCTTCAGGATCTCCCGCTCAGCGGCATCGTCGTTGTCGATCTCAGTCAGTTCCTGTCAGGGCCGTATTGTTCGCTGCGGCTTTCGGATCTCGGGGCACGGGTGATCAAGGTGGAACGACCGGGGCAAGGCGATCTGTCGCGGCAGCTTTACCTGTCCGATACGGAGGTCGGGGGCGACAGCACCATCTTTCATGCCATCAACCGGGGGAAAGAGAGCATTGCGCTCGATCTGAAAGACCCGGCGGATCTGGCGGCGCTGAAGGCGTTGCTCAGCCAGGCGGATGTGGTGATCCAGAATTTCCGGCCCGGTGTGGCGGCGCGGATGGGGCTGGACTGGGAGTCGGTGCGGGCGATCAATCCGCGCATCGTCTATGGCTCGATCAGCGGATACGGCACAAGCGGGCCTTGGGTCGGGCTGCCGGGGCAGGATCTGCTGGCGCAGGCGCGCTCCGGTCTGATGTGGCTGACCGGCGATGAAGGACAGGGGCCAGTGCCGATGGGGCTGGCGGTTGCCGATATGATGGCCGGGGTGGCGCTCAGCCAGGGCATTCTGGCGGCACTGGTCGGTCGGGGCGTTTCGGGCAAGGGGCGGCTGGTGGAAACCAGTCTGATGGAGGCGCTGGTCGATCTGCAATTCGAGGTTCTGACCACCTATCTCAATGACGGGCGCCGGACACCCCGGCGGGCGGCGCGAAACAGTGCGCATGCTTACCTGTCGGCGCCTTACGGGGTTTACGAATGCAGCGATGGCTATCTGGCGCTTGCGATGACGCCGCTGCCCGCCCTGTTCGCGCTTTTGGGGATGTCTGATCTGACCGGGGGCAGCCCCGACGCCGGGTTCCGCCACCGAGACGACATCAAGGCCGCACTCGCCGCGCATTTGCGGCAGGAGACGGTGGCGCATTGGCTGTCGGTTCTGCAACCCGCCGATATCTGGTGTGCGGAGGTGATGGACTGGCCATCACTGCTCGACAGCGCGGGCTTTGCGGAGCTGGACATGCTGCAGACGGTGACCCGCAGCGACGGCATCCGCATCGAGACCACCCGTACGCCGCTGACGCTTGACGGTGTCCGGCCGGCAAATCCGCTGGCAGCACCCAAGGTCGGCGCGGATACCGACAGGATCCGGAAGGAGTTCAATCTGTGACCACACTCAAGGGCATGACCTGGAACCACCCGCGCGGCTATGATCCGATGGTTGCCGTGACCCGTGAATGGTCGGCGCTGTCCGGGGTCGGCATCGACTGGGACAAGCGCTCGTTACAGGATTTTGAGAGCTACCCGGTGGAGGAGCTGGCGCGGCAATATGATCTGATCGTGGTGGATCACCCCCATGTCGGCCAGATCACGGCCGAGGGCTGTCTGCATCCGCTGCCTGACCTCCCCGACATCGCCGGGGGCAGTCTGGGCCAGTCTTATCCCAGCTATAATTGGGGCGGACAGCAATGGGCTTATCCGATTGATGCCGCCGCGCAGGTGCAGGCGATCCGCCCGGATCTGATCGGCGGGCCGCTGACCGGCTGGGATGAGGTTCTGGAACTGGCGCGGCAGGGCCGGGTCGCGCTGCCGCTGCGCGCGCCGCATGTGCTGATGTGTTTCTTCACCCTGACCGCCAATGCCGGGCATGTCTGCCACAATGACGGGCCGGGGCAATTCGTCGACCGGGACGCTGGCATTCAGGCGCTCGACCGACTTGCACGGCTGGCGCGGCTGGTCGATCCGGCCTGTTACGACATGGACCCGATCGCGGTTTTCGAGCGGATGGTCAGCGGCAATGACATCGCCTGCGTGCCGCTGATCTACGGCTATGTCAGCTATGCGCTGAGCGGCACCGCCGGGCCACGACTGTCCTTCCACGACATTCCTGAAACGGCGCCCTGCGCCGGGGTCAAAGGTTCGGCACTTGGGGGAACGGGGATCGCGGTTTCGGCTTTTGGCAAGCATATCGACCATGCGGTCGATTTTGCAAAAACCGTAGCTGGCTCTGCCATGCAGCGTGGCGTTTACGCACGGGCCGGGGGACAGGTCGGTCATCGGCAGGCATGGATTGATCCTGCGGTCGATGCGGCGGCTGGCGGGTTCTACTCGGGCACGATCCGCACGTTGGAGGCAGCCTCGCTGCGTCCGCGCCATGACGGTTACATGCCGTTTCAGCAGGCGGCGTCAGAGCGGATCGTTGCGGCGCTGAAGCATGGTGATTTCGGGCGAGCCGTGGACGATCTTCAGCAGCTGTTCGACCAGACATTCGGGCCGGGCGCGGCGTAACAGACTGCGCGCAGGCGTGGGCCCGGCAGGGGGGCTGCCGGGCGGGCCGGGTCAGGCGATTTTCCAGATGCGGGCGGCATTGGCGGAGAACAGGGCGCGCTGCTCGTCTTCCGAGGCATCGGCGAATAACTCGCGCGCGGCGGAGACCCATTTCGTCAGACCGCCGCCCAATGTGCAGACGAACCAGTCGCTGCCCCAGACCAGCCGGTCGAACCCGAAGCTTTCGACGATATGATCTGTCCAGCGGCGCAAGTCATCTGCGGCCCAGCCTGCGCTTGCATAGGCGGGAATGCCGGAGATTTTCGCGCTGACATTCTCATGCTGCGACAGGCGGGTGATGTCTGCCGCCCAGCTGTCGAACGCGCCGCCTGCGATGTCGGGCACGCCGCAATGATCCAGCACGAATTGCGTGTCGGGTGCGGCGGCGACGAGTTCCGTTGCAAGCGGAAGCTGGCGGGCCAGCACGCAGATGTCGAATGGCAGACCGGCGCGGCCGAGGCTGTGGATATTGCGCCGGAAGGTCCCGGTTTGCGAGACTTCGTCGGGGACCACATGCAGCGCGCGGCGGAAACCGACGATCAGGCGATGCGCAAGGGCGCGCTCCACCTCTGCTGCGAAACCGTCATTCTCGGGTCGGCAGGCGGAGATGACGCCGACAATCGGCACGTCCTCATGCGGCGGCAGGCTTTCGATGAAATCCGTCTCGGCGGCGATCATGTCGGGGGCGACGTCGACCTCCATATGCAAGGCGCGTGTGATGCCGCATTTGGCAGCCTCCGTGGCATATTCGCCGTAGCTCCAGTCGCGTTCCAGTTCTCCCGCGCCATCGAGCCACGGATAGCGCAGCACGCCGCGATCCACGAGATGAAGATGCGTATCCAGAATATCCATTTTCCTCCTCCGCCGGACTGTCGGGCCGGGCTTTTTTCTATGGTTGCTTTGTCCCCGTGTCGGCCATGTCGGACAGAACCGCACAGGTCTCGACCAGCATATGCGTGCAATCCGACATATCCGGCGCGTCGGGTACGTTCACCAGCGGCAGATAGGGCACGGTCAGTGCTGCGATGGCGGAACCGTCGCTGGCAATGACCGGGGCCGACAGGTTGAAGACCCCCGCCGTCTGGGCTGACGGCATGCTTTCATATCCCTGCTCGCGGATACGCTGAAACCGGTTCGCCAGAGAGGCCGGGATATCCTTGCTGCGATCAATCCGGTTTTCGGAGATCATCATCGCCCGCCTTTCGGGAGAGCTGAACGCCAGCAACACATGGCCAGAGCCTGTATCGAACAGGCTGATATGGGAGCCGACGCGGATGCTGATGCCCCAATATCCCGGCGCTTCCTGCTGCGCGATGACAACCACCTGCCCGCGATCGAAAACCGCCAACTGGTTCGCCTGCCGGGTGCGATGCGCCAGTTCGCGCATCAGCGGCGTGGCATAGCTGACCAGCCGCCGTGTCGGCGCGTGAAGCTGTGCGAGGCCGAAAAGCTTCAGCGTCAGTGCAAACCGGTCGCCCTCGATCCGTGTGACATAGCCGCGCTTCTGCAACCGGTCGAGCATCCTGTAGAACTCGTTCGGGCTGCGATCCAGATGTTTGGCAATCTCTGCCTGGGTCAGGCCGCCGTCGATACCGGCAAGAAGTTCAAGAATATCCAGCCCCTTATCAAGCGCGGGCGCGCGGTACCGATCATCGTCTGACATTGTTACTCCATAAATAGGCACATTCATATACGACGGAATACCAAGATATTCCAGAAGTTTATTGACAGAAATCTGCTTTTGAATTTGTATGTAAACAGGATGCTTATAGGTGATGCTGCCAATCAAAGCCACCAGGCACCACAGGGAGGGTAAAATGAAACTGCTTACGACCATACCGCTTTTTGCAGGCGGCGCGCTCGCCGCCGGTATCGCCGGCGCACAGGATCTGCCGGGATCGTTCGACGGCGTGACCATTCAGGCCAAGCTGATCGGCGGCCAGCAATATGAGGCGCTTTATGCCCGCATCAATGAATGGCAGGAGGCCACGGGTGCGACGGTCGACGTGATCTCGAAGAAGAACCATTTCGAGCTTGATCGCGAAATCAAATCCGACATCGCGACCGGCCAGCTGGGCTGGTGCGTCGGCTCCAACCATTCGTCCTTCGCGCCGCAATATCCGGGCATTTATCAGGATCTCAGGGCGCTGCTGCCGGAGGATGCGCTTGCCGGTTTCGTGCCCGCGACGCTCGATGCCGCGACGCTGGACGACAAGCTGGTGATGCTGCCGCGCGCGCAGTTCGACGTATCTGCGGTGTATTATCAGAAATCGCTCTACGAGGATGAGGCGAACAAGACCGCGTTCCAGGAGGAATACGGCTATGAGCTCGCCCCGCCGGACAGCTGGGAGCAACTGGCGGATCAGGCGAAGTTCTTTGCCAACCCGCCGGATTTCTACGGCACCCAATATGCGGGCAAGGAAGAGGCCATTGCCGGGCGGTTCTATGAAATCCTGAAGGCCAATGGCGGCGAATTCCTCGATGCCGACGGCGCGCCGGCCTTCAATTCCGAAGCCGGGGTGGCGGCGTTGCAGTGGTTCGTCGATCTGTATGAGGCGAAGGCGGTGCCGAACGGGGTTCCGAATTACCTCTGGGACGATCTCGGGCAGGGCTTTGCCTCCGGCACGGTGGCAATCAACCATGACTGGCCGGGCTGGATGGGCTTCTTCAACGATCCCGAATCCAGCAAGATCGCCGGCAATGTCGGCGTCGCGCCGCCGCCGAAAGGCACGTCGGGCGCGCGCTCGGGCTGGTCGGGCTTCCACGGTTTCTCCGTCACCGAGGATTGCGCGAATGCGGATGCGGCGGCTTCCCTCGTCTGGTTCCTGACCAATGAGGACAGCCAGAAGCTGGAAAGCTCTGCCGGGCCGCTGCCGACGCGCAGCGCGGTCTGGGATTACATTATCGCGGAAGCCGAGGGCGATGATTATCGCAGCGAGGCGCTGCGTGCGTTCCAGATTGCCGCCGAAGGCGCCTATCCGGTGCCGCGCACGCCAAGCTGGATCGAGATCACCAATGTGGTCTACCCCGAGCTTCAGGCCGCGATCCTGGGCGACAAGACCGCGCAGGAAGCGCTCGATACCGCGGCTGAAGAGGCCACGATGATCCTTCAGGACGCCGGCGAGCTGTAAGCTTACCCCCCGCGGGGGCCGTATCCCGGCCCCCGCCCTTGCCCCTGATGTTCTGGAAAACAGATGAAGCCCTGGCGCTTACCACCCCATATATTGCTGCTTCTGCCGGCGATACTCATTCTGGCGGCCATCGTGGTCATTCCGCTGGCCCTGTCGCTCTGGTCCAGCCTCACCCCGTTCCGCCTCACGCGACCCGATACGATCTATACATTCATCGGTTTCAGGAATTACGCCCGGCTGCTGGCTGATGCGGAGTTCTGGTCGGCATTCGGGCGGACAGTGCTGCTGCTGACCGTGGCGCTCAATCTGGAAATGGTGCTGGGTCTCGGCCTTGCCATGCTGATCGAGCGGGCCAGCCGGGGACAGCGCATCCTGCGCACGATCATGATGTTTCCGATGATGTTCTCGCCGGTGCTGGTCGGGTTCCAGTTCAAATTCATGTTCAATGACAATGTCGGGCTGGTCAACAACGCGCTGCAATCGCTGGGCCTGACCGACCAGGCTATCCCGTGGCTGATCGACCAGAACCTCGCCTTCTTCTCGATCATGGTGGCGGAGATCTGGTCGTCGACGGCTGTATTCGCGATCTTCATTCTGGCCGGGCTGATGGCGATGCCGCGTGATCCGCTGGAGGCGGCGCGGGTGGATGGCTGCACGCCGTGGCAGACCTTCCGCTATGTGACATGGCCGTTCCTGATGCCGTTCGCCTTCATCGCCATGACCATCCGGTCGCTGGATGTCGCGCGGGCCTATGACATCATCAAGATCATGACCGATGGCGGCCCGGCACGGCGCACCGAGGTGCTGTGGACGCTGATTTCGCGGACCGCCTATTCGGATGCGAAGATGGGGATGGCCAATGCCATGGCCTATATCGCGATCCTTCTGTCCATCGTATTCACATTGCTGTTCTTCCGCCAGCTTTCCAAGGCGCGCGAACAGATTGCGGCGGAGTGGTAATCATGGACGCCAACAGATCCTCACGCATCAAGAAACAGATCACCCGCTGGGCGCTGAATTTCGCGCTGTTCCTCGCAATGGCGATCATCTGCCTGCCGGGGCTGTGGATCGTGCTGAACTCGCTCCGACCAACGGTCGAGATCATGGCCAAGCCGCCGGTCTGGATTCCGCGCGAGCTGAATTTCGATGCCTATGTCGCGATGTTCTCCGGCGTCGGTGCGGGCGGTATTCCGGTGCTGGAATATTTCCGCAACTCGATCATCATCGCCGTCACCTCGACGGTGATTGCGCTGACCATCGGGATGGCGGGCGGTTATGCCTTTGCCAGATACCGTTTCGCGGGAAAATCGGGCTGGTTTGTCGGGCTGATGCTGACGCGGACGGTGCCGGGCATTGCGCTGTCGCTGCCGCTGTTCTTCCTTTACGCGAAGATCGGTATCATCGACACGCATTTCGGGCTGATCCTGGCCTATGTCGCGATGAATGTGCCGTTCACCATCTGGTTGATCGACGGTTTCTTCCGGCAGGTGCCGAAGGATCTGGCTGAGGCGGCGCAGATTGACGGCTGCACTCGCTGGCAGGCCTTCTGGCGGGTGGAGTTTCCGCTTGCGCGACCGGGGATCGCGAGTGCGGGGATCTTTGCCTTTCTGACGGCGTGGAACGAATTCGCCCTCGCCTCGCAACTGACGCGTTCGACCAACAGCAAGACGCTGCCGGTCGGGCTTCTCGACTATACCGCCGAATTCACGATCGACTGGCGCGGCATGTGCGCGCTGGCCGTGGTCATGATCGTGCCGGCACTTCTTCTGACCTACGCAGTGCAGAAACATCTGGTTTCCGGCCTGACGTCGGGCGCAATCAAGGGATAACCGATATGGCCGATCTCAGGCTTTCGCAGCTGGACAAGCATTATGGCGCCTATCACGCGGTAAAGGGGTTGGATCTGGACGTGCATGACGGGGAGTTCGTCGCACTTGTCGGGCCATCCGGCTGCGGCAAATCGACGACGCTGCGGATGATCGCGGGGCTGGAGGAAATCTCCGGCGGCGACATCATCATTGGCGAGCGTGTGGTGAATGATCTGCCGCCGCGACAGCGCAATATCTCGATGGTGTTTCAGTCCTACGCGCTCTACCCGCATATGACCGTGCGCGAGAATATGGGCTTCACCCTGAAAATCGCCGGTCGCCCGGAGAAGGAGATAGAGGCGGCGGTTGCCGAGGCCGCCCGCGCGCTGGAGATCGAGCCGCTGCTGGACCGCCGCCCGGCCCAGCTTTCGGGCGGGCAGCGGCAGCGCGTGGCCATGGGACGCGCCATTGTGCGCGACCCGGATGTGTTCCTGTTCGATGAACCGCTGTCCAATCTCGACGCGAAGCTGCGCGGACAGATGCGCACGGAAATCAAGAAACTCCACGCGCGGCTCGGCGCGACGGTGGTTTACGTCACCCACGATCAGATCGAGGCGATGACGCTGGCCGACCGGATCGTCATCATGCGTGACGGGCTGATCGAACAGGCGGGCACCCCGGATCAGGTGTTCAATCTTCCCGCCACGCAGTTTGTCGCGGGCTTTATCGGCTCGCCGCCGATGAACATGGTGGAGGCTGATATCCGTGACGGGCAACTGCATTTCGCGGAAGGCGAGACGATGGCCGTGCCGGAACAGTTCCGCGCCACGGTACAGGACGGGCAGCGGGTGACATTCGGGCTGCGCCCGGACGACGTTTATCCGGTCGGCCACGGTCTGCATGTCGGTGAGGCGGTCGAGACAAGACCGATGGAGGTGCAACTGACCGAACCGCTCGGCAATGAGACGCTGTTGTTCGTCCGTTTCGGCGGCAAGGAATGGACCAGCCGGATGCTCAACCCCCGTGCGCTCGGGCGTCGGGAGGTGCTCGAATTCAATTTCGACATGTCACGCGCCCATCTGTTCGATGCGCAAAGCGGCCTGAGCCTGAGGGAAGCCTGATGGCCAGAATCGAACGCATCGAGATCGCGATGGTCGATCTCGCCCCCAAGGTTGAGCGTCAGGACGCGATCCAGAGCTTCGTGACCCAGGAAACCCCGCTGGTGACGATCACCGACAGCGACGGCGCACAGGGGACGGGGTATTCCTACACGATCGGTACGGGCGGTTCGTCGGTGATGCGGCTGCTGGCGGATCATCTTTGCCCCCGGATCATCGGTCGTGACGCGACGGAGGTGGAGGCGATCTGGCATGAGCTGGAGTTCATGACCCACGCCACCACCATCGGGGCCATCACCTCGATTGCGCTGGCCGCGATTGATACCGCGCTTTGGGATCTGCGCTGCCGCAAGGCGGGGCTGCCGCTGTGGCGGATGGCAGGCGGCGCGCGGCGCTCCGCACCCTGCTACACGACCGAGGGCGGCTGGCTGCATCTGCCGGTTGAGACCATCGTGGAGGATGCGCTGAACGCGAAATCGCTGGGCTTCACCGGCTCCAAGGTGAAGATCGGCAGGCCGGTGCTGGCCGATGATGTCGCGAGGCTCTCGGCGCTGCGCGAGGCTGTGGGCGATGATTACGAGATCATGACCGACGCCAATCAGGGCTTTGCCCGCGACACGGCGCGCCGTCGGGCCGACGCTCTGGCACCGTTCGGGCTGGCCTGGATCGAAGAGCCGCTGCCTGCCGATGACATTGCCGGGCATGTCGCGCTGGCGCAGGCTTCGGCAACCCCGATTGCGATTGGTGAATCGCTCTATTCCATCCGCCATTTCGCTGAATATGCCGCGCGCGACGCCTGCGGTATCATTCAGGTCGATGCGGGCCGGATCGGCGGGATCACGCCGTGGCTGAAGGTCGCGCATATGGCCGAGGGCTTCGATATTCCGGTCTGTCCGCATTTCCTGATGGAGCTGCATGTCAGCCTTGTCTGCGCGGTGCAGAATGGCCGCTACGTCGAATATATCCCGCAGCTGGACGAGATCACCCAGACCGGGCTGACCATCACCGATGGACAGGCAATCGCGCCCGAGACGCCGGGGCTTGGCATCGACTGGGACTGGGACGCGATCAACAGCCGGGCGATTTCCGAATTCACGCAAACCATTACCGAGGCTTCGACATGATCCGCATGGGCTCCGTCATCGCGCTCCGCCCCGAGAAGATCGCGGAATACAAGGAACTCCACGCCGCCGCATGGCCGGGTGTGCTGAAGACCATCACCACCTGCAATATCAGGAATTATGTGATCTATCTGCGGGAGCCGGAAAATCTGCTGTTCTCGCATTTCGAATATCACGGCACCGATTGGGAGGCCGATCAGGCCAAAATGGCCGCCGATCCGGTGACGCAGGATTGGTGGGCCGTGTGCAAGCCCTGTCAGCGCCCGCTGGACAGCGCCGCAGACGGCGAATGGTGGGCGCCGATGGAGGAGGTCTTTTTCCATGAGTGACGCCCGCCCCTCTGACCTGCGCCAGCACTGGCCGGAACCGGCGACGAAGCGGCCCATTGTGATATTCGGCGCAGGTTCCATCGTCAGCGATGCGCATCTGCCCGCCTATGCGAAGGGCGGGTACGAGATTGCCGGCATCTATGATCCCGATCAGGACAAGGCGGCCTCGCTCGGGCATCGCGTGTTTTCCTCCGTTCAGGAAGCCGCGTCGGTCAAGGGCGCGGTGTTCGATCTGGCGACGCCACCCAAGGCCCATGCGGGGATCCTGTCGGCGCTGCCCGAAGGCGCGCCCGCCCTGATCCAGAAACCGATGGGGATGGAGCTTGCCGGGGCGACGGAGATCCTGTCGATCTGCCGTGACCGCAAGCTGTTGACAGCCGTCAACTTTCAGCTTCGTTTCGCGCCGATGATGGTCGCCTTGCAGGACGCGGTCGCGCGCGGCTGGCTGGGCGAGATCGTCGATGTGGAGATGCATGGCGTGATGGCGACCCCGTGGAGCCTCTGGCAGTTCCTCGACGGGTTGCCGCGGATCGAGATCACCATGCATTCGATCCATTACCTCGACAGTATCCGTATGTTGCTGGGCGATCCGGCAGGCGTTCACGCGAAAACCATCGGCCATCCGGGCCATGCGGTCGCGCAGACCAGAACATCGGCGATACTGGATTACGGCGACCGCATGCGCTGCACCTTGTCGGTCAATCACGACTGGAATTTCGGCCGCCCGCATCAGGCCTGCGAAATGCGCGTCGCGGGGACCGAAGGTGCCGCCTATCTGAAATTCGGCGTCAATCTGGACTACCCGAAGGGGGAGCCGGATATTCTTCAGATCCGCCCCAAAGACGGCGAGTGGATGGATGTTCCCCTGTCGGGATCATGGTTCCCTGACGCCTTCACGGGCCGGATGCATAATCTGCAACGCGCCGTATCGGGCGATGAGGATCTCATTTCGCCGGTCGAGGACGGCTGGAAAACCATGGCTCTGGTCGAGGCGGCATATGCGTCGTCGGCGCGTCCGGCCACGCCGATTGAAGGACTCCCATAATGGAAATCACGCGCTACTTTGAAGATATCGAGATCGGCGAAAGCCGCGAGACCTTCGGGCGGACCATCACCGAGACCGATTTTGTCGTCCATGCCGGGCATACCGGCGATTTCTTCCCGCATCACATGGACGCCGAGTTCATGGCGAAAAGCGAATTCGGGCAGCGCATCGCGCATGGCACGATGGTCTTCGCCATCGGCATCGGGCTGACGGCGACGGTCATCAACCCGGTTGCGTTCTCTTACGGCTACGACCGGCTGCGCTTCGTGAAGCCGGTGTTTATCGGTGATACGATCCGCACCCGCGTCACCGCCGCCCGCAAGGAGGACGATCCCAAACGCGCCAATGTCGGGCGTCTGTTTGAAAAGGTCGAAGTGCTGAACCAGAATGACCAGGTCGTGCTGGTCTGCGAACATATCTATGTCATCGAAAGGAAGGAGGCGGCATGACCGACCTTACCGGACAGACGGTCCTCATCACCGCAGCCGCTCAGGGCATTGGCCGCGCCACGGCGCTTGCATTCGCCCGTGCCGGTGCCACCGTACACGCGACCGACATCAACGAGGCCGGGCTGGCGGGGCTGGAGGGGATCACGACGCATAGGCTGGATGTGCTGAACGCCGATGCCGTCAACGCTTTGGTGGGCGAGATCGGGCGGGTGGATATCCTGTTCAACTGCGCGGGCTTCGTCCATGCCGGTAATGTGCTGGAGATGAGCGATGCGGATTTCGACTTTGCCGTCGATCTGAACGTGAAATCCATGATCCGCACCATCCGCGCCGTGCTGCCCGGCATGGTAAAGCAGGGCGGGGGCTGCATTATCAATATGAGCTCGGTCGCGAGTTCGATCAAAGGCGTGCCGAACCGCTTCGCCTATTCGACCACCAAGGCCGCCGTTCTTGGTCTGACCAAGGCAGTCGCCGCCGATTTCGTCGCCAGCAATGTGCGCTGCAACGCGATCTGCCCCGGCACCGTGCAGTCGCCGTCGCTGGATGAGCGGTTGGCGGCGACCGGCGATTATGACAAGGCGCGCAGCGATTTCATTGCGCGTCAGCCCATGGGACGGATTGGCACGGCCGAGGAAATCGCCGATCTCGCCGTGTATCTGGCGGGGGCAAGCTATACCACAGGACAGGCTGTCTGCATCGACGGCGGCTGGACCATTTGAGAAAGGACAGGCCATGAAACTTGTACGTTTTGGAGAGAACGGCGCAGAAAAGCCCGGCATCATCGACGCCGAGGGGCGCATCCGCGACCTGTCCGGCCATATCGGTGACGTTGCTGGCGACGCGATTGATCCCGACCGGCTGCGCGAGCTTGCCGGGCTGGATACCGCCACGCTGCCTCTGGTCGAGGGCAATCCGCGGCTCGGGCCTTGTGTCGCTGGCACCGGGAAGTTCATCTGCATCGGGCTGAACTATTCCGATCACGCCGCCGAAACCGGGGCGGAGGTTCCGAAAGAGCCGATCATCTTCATGAAGGCGACTTCCGCGATCTGCGGGCCGAACGATCCGATTGTCATCCCGCGCGGTTCGGAGAAGACCGACTGGGAGGTCGAGCTGGCCGTCATCATTGGCCGTCACGCGAAATATGTGAGCGAGGCGGACGCGCTCGATTACGTTGCCGGTTACGCAGTCACGAATGACGTGTCTGAGCGGACCTTTCAGATCGAGCGTTCGGGCCAGTGGACCAAGGGCAAAAGCTGCGACAATTTCGGACAGATCGGGCCGTGGCTGGTGACGAAGGATGAAATCGCAGATCCGCAGAATCTGAAAATGTGGCTCAAGGTGAATGGCGAGACGATGCAGGACGGCAGTTCCGCGACGATGGTGTTCGGCGTGGCGCAGCTTGTCAGCCATCTGTCGCAATTCATGTCGCTTCATCCCGGCGATGTGATTTCGACCGGCACCCCGCCGGGCGTTGGCCTCGGGATGAAACCGCCGCGCTATCTCAAGGCTGGCGATGTCGTCGAACTGGGGATCGAGGGGCTGGGTCAGCAGCGTCAGGACGTGGTGGCCGACACATGAAGATCACCGGGCTTCGGACCCATGATCTGAGGTTCCCGTCTGAAGGCGCGCTTGACGGGTCGGACGCGATGAACCCCGATCCGGTCTATTCCGCCGCCTATGTGGTTCTGGAAACCGATGCCGGGATCGAAGGTCACGGGCTGACCTTCACCATCGGGCGCGGAAATGAGCTGTGCGTGGCCGGGATCGAGGCGCTTGCCCCCCGTGTCGTCGGGCTCGATCTGGACTGGATCCGCGATGATCCGGGCCGGTTCTGGCGTCACGTCACCGGCGACAGCCAGCTTCGCTGGGTCGGTCCCGACAAGGGGGTGATCCATCTGGCGACCGGGGCGGTCGTGAATGCGGTCTGGGATCTCTGGGCGCGGGCGGAGAAGAAACCGGTCTGGCAGCTGGTCGCTGACATGTCGCCTGCAGAACTGCTGAAAATCGTCGATTTCCGCTACATTACCGATGCGATCACGCCGGATGAGGCCTTGGCGCTTCTGGAAGCGGCGGCGGATGGCAAGGCCGCGCGCATGTCCGAACTGCGGCAGAACGGCTATGCCTGCTACACCACCTCGGCCGGTTGGCTGGGTTATCCCGACGACAAGCTGCGCCGCCTGTGCCGCGAGGCGCGCGACGAGGGGTTCACCCATGTGAAGATGAAGGTCGGGCATAATCTGGACGACGATATCCGCAGGCTGAGCATCGCGCGCGAAGAGCTGGGGCCGGAGATCACGCTGATGATCGACGCCAATCAGGTCTGGGAGGTCGGACAAGCGATCGACTGGGTCAAACGGCTGAGCTTTGCCGATCCGTTCTTCATCGAGGAGCCGACCTCGCCTGACGACGTGCTCGGCCATCGCACCATTCGCGAAGCGGTTGCCCCGGTCAGGGTCGCGACCGGGGAGATGTGTCAGAACCGGATCATGTTCAAGCAGTTCATCACCGGCGGCGCGATTGATGTGGTCCAGATCGATGCCTGTCGCTTGGGCGGTCTGAACGAGGTGCTGGCGGTTCAGCTTATGGCGGCGAAATACGGGCTGCCGGTCTGGCCGCATGCGGGCGGCGTGGGCCTGTGCGAATATGTGCAGCATCTGTCGATGATCGATTATGTCGCGGTCTCGGGCACGAAACAGGGCCGGGTGATCGAGTTCGTGGACCATCTGCACGAACATTTCACCGATCCCTGCATTGTGCGAAACGGTGCTTACATGACCCCGGAGCAGCCCGGATTCTCCATTCGGATCAAGGACGAAACGCTAACCCGCTTCGCGCAGCCGGGCCGACCCTGATCGTCGGAAGCGCCGCGCGGAAAACGGATATGCGCGGCGCTGGCCCGGATCAGATCACGCGATCCGGCCACGCGGGTTTGGCATCGCTGTCCACCCCGCCTTTGTTTGAGGACATCCCGGCAAGCAGCTTACCGTTTTGCCCACGCCTCGCGCGGCGCACGCCAAGCACTTGGGAGGCCGGGTGACCGGCGACGGAAACCGATTGGAACTGATTGCCGCCGAGAACAAGGATATCCTCGTCATGATCGCCCATGTAGAAACCGACATGGCCCTTCCAGCTGCTTGGATCCTCGCGCCAGAAAATGACCAGATCGCCAACCCGGATTTCCGCCATGTCAACACTCTGGCCGAACCCGAGATAGGCGCGCGGGCTCATCAGCTTGACCGGTAATTCGGCACCCGGGATCGCCCGATGAATGCAATGGGCCACGAATAAGCTGCTCCACGCAACGGGATCGCCGTCATAGTCCGTCCCCAATTCCTCCGCCCATTCCATGATCGTGGGATTATTGGCGGTGCCGGGGATTTCTTCCAAAGCGACGAAGCTCAGGCCCAGATGAACATGGGCGGGCCATGTTTCCGGCTTCACCATCTTGGTGTAAAGATCGACCAGCGCGGTCGATATCTGGCCATCGACCACCAGCCCATTGCGTTTCTGAAACGCCCGGATCGCAGCGCGTGTCTTTGGCCCGAGAAGTCCGTCAAGGGGGCCCGGATTGAAGCCGAGTCGTCTCAGAAAAATCTGAAGATGGTAAACTAACATGGCTTGCTCCGTTTTGCGTTTGCCATGTCCAACCTGTCGCTCGGGCGTATACGCCGCGCCAAGCATTCGTGAATCTACCGTTAGAAATATCCGTCAGCCAAGAATGGAGCCATAATTGAGGCTATAATGGGGGCGTCGTTTGGAGAGTTATGATGTTTAAACTTCACCTTTTCGGACCGTTTCAGCTTCTGTCGCCCAAAACCGGGGCGATCACCCTCGGCACGAAACTTCAGGCGCTTCTGGCATTGCTTGCCACAGATGAAAATGGCACCAGAACAAGGGCTTATTTGCGTGCCATGCTTTGGGAGAACAGCGACCCGGACCATGCCGGGGCTTCGCTGCGCGGCGCGCTGACGAGCCTGAGAAGTACATTAAACAAGGACGCCGATATAATAAATGCGAATCGGGAGCGGGTCTTTCTTGACCTGAGCCGCATTAAGGTCGTTTCAGGAACACCCGGGGCCATTTTTCTGGAGGGGCTGGATATTCCCGGCGTGGAGGCATTCGAGGAATGGCTGACGCAGATGCGCAGGCAACAGGCGGTCATCCCGGCGAAAACCGCGAATATTGTACCGATACGGCCTGAAACCACCTCTGCCGGTCTGCTTCCGCGCGTCGCGGTGATCCCGTTTCAGCTTCGCAACCACGATCCCGCGTTCGAGATATTTGGCGACATTATCGCCGAGGAAATGACGCGAAATCTTGCCGCTTCATCGCTGATGAGCGTGATTTCACATCTTTCGACGCGGAAAATGTCGGGGCATTCGCATCGGCTCGACGCAATCCGCCGGTCGCTGGGATGCGATTATCTCATTTCGGGGTCCATCGTGTCTGTCGGGGCGACGTCACGCCTGCTGGTCACGTTTCATGACGCGGGCAAGGGCACGGTGCTCTGGACGGACAGTTTTACGGAAAACAACGCGGCAATCATTCGTGGCGAATCCGAGGTGCTGCGTGAAATCGTTCAGCGCGTCCAGCGGTCCATTCTGAGCCAGACAGCCGCCGAGCTGGAAACACGGCATCTTCTGACAGCGCCGGCGTTTCGCCTGCTTATCGGCGGGATCAATAATCTTCACACCCATCTGCCGGATAATTTCAGCAAGGCGCAGACCTATCTGGAGGCGGCCTGCAAAGCCTGTCCGAAACACCCGCTGCCGATTGCGTGGCTGGCCTTCTGGCATTGGATGTCGGCGCAGAACGGCTTCAGCAGCGACCGGAAACAAGCATCCGAGAAATCTCGCGTTCTGGCTGCGGAGGCGATCGACCGCGATCCGTCATGCGCAGTTGCACGCGCGACCGTGGCAATGAATTACAGCCATATCCTGCGCGATTTCGATCTGGCCTCCGATGCCTATGAAAAGGCGCGCATCTGGGCGCCGAACGAGCCTTTGAGCGCGCTTCTCGATGGTGCGATGCAGGCATTTATCGGCCACAGCGCACAGGCCATATGTCTCACCGAAAAGGCACGGGCGCTGTCACCGCTGGATCCGCAGAAATATTATCTCGATCTGATTACCGGCACGGCACATCTGACCGGCGGGGACGCGCAGAAGGCTCTGGATCTCGCGGTCAGTTCGCTTGATCTCAATCCGCATTATGCCTCCACGCATCGTCTGAAGATCATTTCACTTTCGGCCTTGGGACGCGAGGAAGAGGCGCAGAACGCCGGGCGGGACTATCTGGCGCTTGATCCGGAATTTTCGGTCACACGCTACGCACAGACCCATCCGGCCTGCACCGGCGAGGTCGGCAAGTACTGGGTCGAGATGCTCCGCACGGCGCGGCTTCCGGAATAGATTCATTAACGAGGAGAAATATTGTGGCATATCTCGCGCATCTGGGTGGTACGGGCGGCACCGGGGGAACAGGTGGCACTGGTGGGACCGGCGGAACGGGCGGTACCGGAGGCACCGGCGCCGCGCAGACATCCGGGATGGAGCTGGGTCTGCCTGTCTATGGCGGCGTAACGCCTTACTCGGCGGCGCTCTCCTCCGGGATCATGACCGCGCAGCAGCAGATTTCCTATCAATGGTGGGAGCATATTCATTGCCCGGCCACCCCGGAATCGCCGCAGGATGCGTTTAAAGCGTCCTCGCCCTGGGTTCGGCACGTTATCGTCATGGATGAATTGCTTGGCATATTCCGTGTGAAATCCGGCAGCGGTTTTTCGGACAGCGAGAAACAATCGCGGGATGCCTCGCTTTTCGTGAACGGCCAGAACGTGATGCAGATCGACTGGAGCCATAGCGACTGGCATCCGACCGGCCAGAACGGGAAGCCGACAGCATTCGCGGAAAAGATGGAAAAGCAGCTTATGTCGGTCGTGGACTACGCGGCGCTGCGCGGCGACAGGTTCAATGAGATCCATACCCAGCTCGGCTTTCCGACGCCGTATTTCGGCACCATTCTCGGCCTGCATCCGGAGCGGCATAAATACACGCTGGAAGTCATTTCGCTGGCGCAGAACCTCGGCGCCAGCCTTGCCATGCGGTTCAAGAACTACTTCGGTCTGTTCAGGCCCGACCGGATGAGCGCGGCGCTTAATCCGATGATCCCGACACCGGGTCATCCGAGTTTCCCGGCGGCCCACGCGGTCGAGGCTTATGTGGTCGCCCATCTGGTACCGCATCTGATGCCGCCGAAGCAGCCCGCCGACCGCACCGTCGCGCTGCGTAATGCATTGCACCAGCAGGCGGCACGGATCACCGAAAACCGTGTCGTTGCGGGCGTCCATTACCCGATCGACTGCTTCGTCGGCGGGCATCTGGGCGCTCAGCTTGGCGCGATCATGGCGGCGGTTGCGGGTGGTCTCGACAAATCTACCAAGCTTTACTCGGGTCGCATTTCCGTGCCGGATCACATGGGCCACGAAAGGCTCGATCTTCCTGTCGCGCACAAGATCACCGGCTGGCTCGGGGAACGCGGCGGCCATCATCGGCGCGATGAAGGCGTGGACGAGGCGCGAAAGGGGAAGAATGACGGAGACCACAAACCAGCGGAAATCTACTCCGACGACGCCATGAACATCGCCCCGGACGCACCATATCTGGCCGAGATGTGGCGCCTCGCTTCGGCTGAATGGGTGCGTGATGTCTAAGATCCCGTCACGCGACGCAATCGCTGCGTGGATGATGGACCCCGAGGGCGGCGGACGATATCTGCCGCCACGGCGCGGCGGGTATCAATCCGGCGACACCCAATCCGGTCCCGAATATTTCGGCGTTCTGATGACCGAAGGCACCCCGCCATCGCCCCCGACCCTGTCGGTAGGCGGGAAATGCATGTGTATTTTGCATCATCGGGCAATGATCCCGCACCATGACCGCGATGCCGCGCGGGATACGCCTCATGCGCAAATCGGGGATCACCATCCTTGCGACGCCAATTCGCTTGTCGTCCCCCTCCCCCTGACCCGGCGCGAGATCGTTCCGACGGCTGAGCCGCAAGAGGAGATACCTAACGCGCAGCCATTCCCGGAAGGCACAGTGATTCACGCTGTGATCGACGATACGATCCTGCCAATCAATCATCATACCCGTAACGCCGATGGCAGCACCCGCTTTGCCGCGATCTGGCATCAGGACGGACCCGGCGCAGGCCAAACGCATCCGTATCAATTCGGTCGCGTCTGGTATGCCGCTGAGATCAACGATCTGCTGCGCCTGCCGCCTGCTGAAATCCGGCGGAGGTTTGGCCATGATGTGCGTCGCGAGACAGGGATGCCGACGGGCCTGCTCCCGGTTTCGCATGGTGGTGCTGTGGTGGACATTTTCGCCGGCACGGACCGGATCGCAACCGATGGACCGCCGATCATCGGGGTGCAGCTTCCGGCGCAGGTTTTCTGGGATTCAGCCGGTCTCGCGCTTGGGTTCTTCGTGGCGAGCGCGCTGAACTTCATCCTGGAAACGGCCAAGCGGATCGGTGGTGCCAAGGCCCCGGTCGTGATCAATTTCAGCTACGGCATGACCGCCGGTCCGCATGATGGCACGAGCTATGTCGAACAGATGATCGACGCGATGCTGGTCGAACGCCGCAAGACTGCGGCGACGGAGTTGGTACTGCCGGTCGGTAACAGCTATACCGAACGGCGAAGCTGGAGCCAGACCGGGCAATCCGTCGCGTTTCAGCTCGATATGCCGCCCGGACGCAGCAAGCCCAGCTTCATGGAGATCTGGCTGCGTCAACCCGAACCGCGCGACGATAGATCCATCGGTCTGACGATTTGCGGTCCGCGCATTTCGGGGGCCCGTCGCGTGACCCTCTGCCCCGGAGAGTTCAGCGATCTGCTGGACGATGACGGGCGCGCAGTTGGCAGGGTTGCCTATGAACATAACCCGGCCATCTCGCAGGAACATGGCCGCCATCGTGTCGCGTTTATGCTGGCACCGACATGCTGGCCCGACCGGCGCGATCCGGTGGCCGCAGCGGGCCTGTGGAAGATCGGCCTTGCGACGGCAACGACGGACACCTTTGAAGCATGGCTGCAGCGGGACGACGACCCGGTCGGCTTTCCCGCCACATCGGTGACGCCGCGTTTCCGCTATCCCGACAAGCAGACCATGCTCAGCCAGCGCCGCTTTACCGCATCGGCCAAGGTGACGGGCCGGGAGACGATCATCTGTGGCGGGGTCCGCCTGTCCGACGGGCGGACGGCACCTTATTCGGCGAGCTACGATCCCGATGCGCCGCAGCAGCGCGCCGACCGGACAGATCAAATCATGGCTGCGACGATTTCTGAAAGCTCACCCGCTCTGCCGGGTCTGCGCGCCGCCGCCAATATCAGCGGGCGGGGCGGAAGCCTAAGCGGCACTTCCGCTGCCGCCCCGCTTCTGGCGAGGAAACTGGCCCAGCTTCTGAAGCCTTTGCCGTGTCGGCACGAGGGTGGCGAGGCGCCTGATGCGCGTAAGGCGCTGATGGACCTGCTGAAACCCGGTGGCAATATGGCGCTGCCGGACCGGCTTGCGCCGGGAGCAACCCGGACCCGTCCGGGTCATGTCTCCCTGGACGAATGGATTGGTGTTCCGCCCGGCGGTCGCAAGACGCTGGGCTGGACCGGAGAACCTGCGGAGTATTCTCAGTCCCGGATTGGGCAGGGTGTGCATGTGCCCAAGGGCGCTGAGTTACGCAGGATTTGGCGGCGATGACAATGTGCTGTATCGCGGACCTCCCGGGCCGCGGTTATCGTTTCGCTGAATGAATGGCCCCGTTCGTATCTTTGCGAGCGGGGCCATTTGTCGGTGCCGCAGCGCCTATCGACGCGCAGCGGAACGCACCTCCATCATGGAATCCCCATCAAAACGCGGGGCAGAAACAGCGCGATGTCCGGGATATAAGTGACCAGCAGCACAACCGGCAGATGACCGACCAGCATGAATTTGAGCGTCGGCTTGATATACTGATCAATCGTCTGGCCGCCGATGGCCCCGGACATGAACAAAAGGGGCGCACAGGGCGGCGTCACATTCCCCAGCCCG
Source organism: Paracoccus sp. SCSIO 75233 (assembly GCF_027912675.1). NCBI lineage: Bacteria > Pseudomonadati > Pseudomonadota > Alphaproteobacteria > Rhodobacterales > Paracoccaceae > Paracoccus > Paracoccus sp. SCSIO 75233. Next base: position 2,791,028 of record NZ_CP115757.1, read on the forward strand.
AGATTCGTTCCGACGATTGCCGCAAAATGGATCGGGTGAATGCCCATTTCATTGGTGACCGGCAACAACACGATCGCCGCCAGAACCGCGCCTGCCGTGTCGTCAACCAGCATGCCCAGCAGCAGGAGCAATATGTTGATCATCATCAGGATGACATATCTGTTGTCTGAGAGGGACAGCATGAAATCGGCGATTTCGCGCGGGATATTCTCCTGCACCATCGCGCGGCTCATGATGAACAGAAAGAACAGCATCATCATGATCGCGCCGGTATTGCGCGATCCCTCGACCAGTGCCGCCGTCGTCGTCCGCAGGTTTAGGCCCTTGTAGATGACGAACCCGACCGGCAGCGTATAGACGAGCGCCACAGCCGCGGCTTCGGTCGGCGTAAAGATGCCCCCGTAAATCCCGCCCAGCATAATGCCGGGCATGAGCAGCGCCCAGAATGCGCTTTTGGTTGCGCTGCCGATCTTGCGGACACGATCCGGCAATGCCAGTTTCGGCTCCACCTCCAGATCCCGAAAACCGCGCGCCTGCACCAGATTGGTCACGATATAGATCCCCATGATCAGAAGCCCGGGGATGATCGTCGACAGGAAGCAGGCGGCGACAGATAACCCGCCGGTGATCGCGAACAGGATCATCGCCACGCTTGGCGGGATGAGGATTGCGAGGACCGAGGAACAGGCCACCAGCGCGACGGCATAGGCGCGCGGATAGCCGGCATCGACCATCCGGGGGATCATGATCGACCCGATGGCCGCAATCGCCGATGACCCGCTGCCCGCAATCGCGCCGAATAGCGCGCAGGTCACGATGGTCACTGCGCCAAGCCCGCCCCGGATCGAGCCGACGAAGGCATTCACGAAGCGGACGAGCTGATCGGAAATCCCGCTCGCCCCCATGAGGGACCCCGCAATGACGAAAAGCGGCAGCGCCAGAAGCGCGAACCCGCTTTCCTGCTGATAGGCATAGGGGATCAGAAACTCGATATCGCGCCCGGTCATCACGGCGATGAGAAACGCGGCCAGCCCGAACACAAACGCGACCGGCACTTCAAGCAGCAGAAGGACGACAATGACGACAAGCGCGAGAACCACTGCAGACATCAGACGGCCTCTTTCCCGGTGCCCCGGCAGGACCGGAAATCGCGGATGGTCTGCATCATGAGGAAGAAGACGATCAGGGCGAAGCCAGCCACCATACCGGCAACCCAAAGCATGCGCGGCCATTGCAGATAGGTGCTTTTCCGCCCCTTCTCCATCGTGAACCAGCCATATTGCCATGCGTAGTAAAATGCGACCGACGCCACGAACAGGCATACCGCCGAGCCCATGAACCGGACATACCGGCGATGCCTTTCACGCGTGACGATCAGGTCTAGCGCGCCGCCGCAGATATGCGCACGCGTGCCTGTCACATAGGCCCCGCTCATGAAATAAAGCCAGATGCCCAGCAGAGCCGCAGCTTCCTCGATCGCCAGGAACGGGTTCGACATTCCGTAGCGCATGATCACCGTGGCCAGGATCAGCAGCGCCAGCGACAACCCGAAAAATACCATTGCACCCTTGAGAACCACCAGCAGCCATCTTTCAGCGGCTGTTTCAGCGTTCGCCCGATCGGACATATTTCCTCGGTCGTTTGAAATCATGGGTGAACTGCCCGGGGTTAGGACACCCGGGCAGTCGGACGATTTCGCAAGGCTCAGTTGATACCGGCTGCAGCTTTCAGGGCGTTGAGCGTTTCTGCACCGACAACCTCCTCAAGGTAAGGCCATTCCTTGTCGTAGACGATCTGCTTGGCGGCGGCGAGTTGCTCATCGGAGAACTCGATGACCTCGATACCGGCTTCGCGAACATCCTCGCGGGTCTTTTCGCTGATGCTCTGGGCTTCATCCCACGCCCAATTGACAGATGTGTCGGCGGCGGCCTGAATATTGGCGCGGTCTTCCTCGGCCAGACCGTCCCACCAATCCTTGTTCACCATCCAGAACGCATGTTCGAAATAGTCCTTGCTGTAGACATAGCTTTCCAGAACATCGCGCATCTGCCAGATTTCCGACGGCGGCCCAAAGGCGCGAGCATCGACCGAGCCCAATTGCAGCGCCGTATAAAGCTCTGAGAACGCCATCGGCACCGGGCTGAAGCCAAGCGCCTCGAAACGCTTGATGGCGCCTTCCTGGCTCGGGACGCGGATCTTGATGCCGCTGGCTTCGTCGGGCAGGTTGAGCGGCGTTTTGCCCACGCCTTTACGCATCGCATATCCGACGAAGTCGACGGGCAGCACGCCGACCAGCTTCAAATCCAGATCCGCAAGGATCTCGTCATAGACCGGGATGATCGCGCCGCCCGGACCGTAAAGCTCGCGTGCCTGTTCCCAGCTATCGACCACATATCCGGCGATGAAGACATTCAGGCGCGGATCAAACTCGGTCGCCGCAAAGGTCATGGTCATCGGGATGGCACCCTGAATGGTCTGCTCGAACAACGATGTCCAATCACCCAGATCGCCGCCGGGGTGATATTCAACCTCATATCCCTCGCCCAGAGCCTCCATGAATTTCTCGGAAGTCGGGTGGAAAATATGCTCGGTCGGCAATGCGTGGGCGAGTGTGAAGCGTTCTTCGGCGGCTGTCGGGGCAGCGGCACCCAGAAATACGGACGCGACAAGTGCGGTCGTGGCGGTAAAAGACTTTAGTTGAGTAATTTTCATGAAATCCTCCCAAGGGGCTAGTCATATCGTGACAATCACACAGCGATTGAAAATCAGATATCGTTGAAACGGTAAGGGACGTATTGGCTGAAAAATAGTTAATTATAATATTTCTAATCTTTAGAAATTTTGACCTATCGTATCCGAGCGGAAGCATGTCGTTACATGCAGATGGAAACCGAAAATGACGCCCCGTCTTATTGTCCGGATAGGGTTCCGGCGCGGCGGACAGCGACGACATCTGTTGGCGACCAATTCACATGACGCCTACCCGGATAAGCGCCTGGCAAAACCTATCCCTCCTTTCAACCATCTGAATACAAATTGCTCGCCGCCCGAGCGTGAGGCATGGCGCGATGTGCAACACTGCGCCCGCATCCCGCTTTCCTTTCGGGCATTGGTGGGTGCTGTCAGCCCAGCGATAACAGGCATCTGCGGCGAGTTGTCACCGTCGAGCGGTTTGCACACTTTTGTACTCGCTTTGGCGAAATGATTTGATTACGAAAATTTAATTGTATGCTTTTTACCAGTAAATCAATGTGATGAATCAACGCAGGTGATCTATGGAACTGGGACGGCTTCGCGCGCTGAGAGAACTTTCCATGCGGAAGACAATGGCGGCAGTGTCAGAAGCCCTTCTGGTGTCGCCATCGGCCATTTCCCAGCAGATGACGCTTCTGGAACAAGAGGTCGGTGTTCCCCTTATCGAGAAGCGGGGCCGCGGCGTCGTGCTGACAGCCGCCGGTCGGATTCTGGTCGACCGGGCGGAGCGTGTCTTCGCGGAGCTGGAGGCCGCCAGGGCGGATATCGAGCAGTTGGGAAATCTGGTCGCCGGTGATCTGCGCGTGGCCGCGTTCCCGTCAGTCGCGGCGGCGCTGGTTCCGCAGACCATGCAGAGATTGCGGACGGATCATCCCCTTCTCAGGATCCTCTTTGAAGAGATGGAGCCCGACGAAAGCGTCGCGGCCTTGCGAAGCTGGCAGACGGATGTCGCGATCATCGACGATCTTAACGTGCCGGCGGGCATCCTTGACTCCAGCATGGAGACGATCCCGCTTCTGGAAGACGTTTTCCATGTGATGATGGGCAAGGATCACCGGCTGGCCGGACGGGGCGCGATCGCCCTTCACGACCTGAAGGAGGAACAATGGGTGATGGACACGGCCTCCGCCACCTATACGCGTATGATCACGGAAGCCTGTAAGGACGCAGGTTTCAGCCCGCAGATCATGGCGCGATGCAGGGGCCTCGAATTAAGCGCGGCTCTGGTCAAGGGCGACACGGGTATATCCATTTTTCCGGGACTTCGCGCCAGTCAGGATATGAAAGACGTGCAGGTTCGACCGCTTCAACCGGAAATGCGGCGCAAGATCTCGCTGGCCTTCAGGAAAGGGCAGAGCCACAGCCCCACCCTCACGGCATTTGTCGCCGCATGTATCGAGATGGCAGAAGACCTGAAACGCGGGATGCAATAGCTACGGCTATGACGGGAGCGCGATTTCTTTCGGCGTCACCCCATCCGCTCTGACATATAAGAGCCGGGGGATGGCGGGAACACGATGGTTTTGTTTCCGTTGAGGAAGACCCGCCCATGAATATGGGCATGAATGGCCCGCGCCAGCACCTGACTTTCGACGTCGCGGCCAAGGCTCACATAATCCTCGGCGCTTTGGGCATGGGTGACCCGCACCGTATCCTGTTCGATGATCGGCCCCTCATCGAGATCCGCCGTCACATAATGCGAGGTCGCACCGATCAGTTTCACCCCCCGCTCAAATGCTTGCTTATAAGGATTTGCGCCCTTGAAAGATGGCAGGAATGAGTGGTGGATATTGATGATCCGGCCCGACATGCGGCGGCACATATCATCGGACAGCACCTGCATGTAGCGGGCAAGGACAATCAGCTCGGCGCCGGTTTCTTCGACGATGCGCATCTGCGCCGCTTCTGCCTCGGGCTTGTTGTCCTTGGTTACCCTGATGCAGTGAAACGGAATGTCGTGATTGACCACCAGCTTCTCATAATCGGCGTGGTTGGAAATCACCCCGACAATCTCGATTGGCAGCGCGCCGATGCGCCAGCGGTACAGCAGATCATTCAGGCAATGCCCAAACCGTGACACCATGACGATGACCTTGCGCTTGGCCGCCTCGTCAAAGAACTCCGCTTCGGCCTCATATCTCCGCGCAATCTCCGCAAAACCCCGCTGAAGCTCAGCCAGATCGCGCCCGTCTTCCGAGTGAAAGCTGACCCGCATGAAGTAGCGCCCGGTGCTCTTGTCGTCGAACTGGGCGCTGTCAGAAATATTGCAGCCGCACCCGGACAGATAGGCCGCGATTGCCGCCGTGACCCCCCTGATGGAGGGGCATGTGACGCGAAGCGCATAGCGTTTCGATTGTTCGGTCATGGCTCAGATATCCCCGTATCCGCCCACGCGGTCGTCACGATTCGCAGGCATAGACCGGAAAGCGCCGTGCCAGTTCGGCGACTTTGGCCTTGGCATCGGTAACGGCATCATCTGCGGTCCCGGATAGCTCCGCCTCGATCAGATCGGCGATGATATTGCCAAGCGCACGCAACTCCTCCTCCGCCATGCCGCGCGTAGTGGCGGCAGACACGCCAAGCCGCATCCCGACCCAATCCGCCGGACGCGGGCTGTCATTCGGGATCGGGTTCTTGTTGGCGGTGATATTGGCGCGGGCCAGAAGATCTTCGGCCTGTTTGCCGATCAGCCCTTTCGTCGAAAGGTCGATCAGCACGATATGGGTGTCCGTGCCGCCCGACACGACGCGCACGCCTCGCCCCATCAGCGTCTCGGCAAGCGCACGGGCATTGGCCTTGATCTGCGCGGCGTAGATTTTGAAATCATCGCGCAGCGCCTCGCCCAGGCAGACCGCCTTGGCGGCGAGCACATTGCTGTGCAGCGAGCCCTGCACGCCGGGAAAAACCGCCGCCTGAAGCTTCTTGAACCAGGCTTCGTTATTGGTCAGGATCAGCCCGCCACGCGGACCGCGAAGCGTCTTTGTCGTGGTGCAGGTGACGATGTCGGCATGCGGAAACGGCGAGGGATGCTGCCCGCCAGCGACCAACCCGGCAATATGGGCCATGTCGACGAGGAAATGGGCACCGGCCTTCCGCGCGATCTCCCCCATGCGTTCGAAATCCAGCTCACGCGGATAGGCCGAGCCACCGGTGATGAGCAGCTTGGGGCGCAGATTTTCGGCGATCCGTTCCAACTCATCATAGTCGATCACCTCGGTTTCGGGATCGACATCATAGTTATGCGGTTCAAACCAACGGCCGGACAGGTTCCCCTTCATGCCATGCGACAGATGGCCACCCGCAGCCAGATCGAGGGACAAGACCTTGTCGCCCGGCTTCAACAGCAGAAAGAACACGGCCAGATTCGCCTGCGTGCCCGAATGCGGCTGCACATTGGCATAGGCGCAACCGAAAAGCTGCTTTGCGCGATCAATGGCCGCCTGCTCCACAATATCGACACATTGGCCACCACCGTGAAAACGATTGCCCGGATACCCCTCCAGCGTCTTGTTCGTCATCTCATGACCCAGAGCGTCTAGCACGGCCCGGCTGACGATATTCTCGGACGCGATCAGCTCGATCTGATCCTGTTGGCGCGACCTCTCCTGATCAAGCGCCTGCGCCACCAGCGGATCACGCTCATGGACCGATGCGTTGAAATAGTCTTGCGTGGCTGCGGTCATGATCTGTCTCCCGGAATAGCGCCGATCTGGTTTCCGGCAAAACGCTAGATGAGGAGAGGGGACAGAAAAAGTTAATAATATTTCGATATATCTTTGATTATTCTAATGATTACTTGGGGCGTTCCGCACCTACCCTCCATGCCGGAACCGGGTCACGGACAAATCTCGCGAGATATCCCGATCATCAGATCGCATCCCGATGCCCTTCCAATCGGCATCCATCACGGCTATAAAAAATCTGTTCGAGAACTCACGGCGTTCACATAGGCCTCGCCGTGGAGATGATGGCATAGGGACGATCCGGCGGCGAAAGCCGTTCCATCGCGGGCAACTGGCTGTCTGAAAATGATGTCGGGGGCGATCCCCCTTTAGAGTGCCGCGTTGCCAGTTATGACTGTATGGAACCGTTTGAGATCCCTGATGCGCCGGCTGCGGCGTCGCGGCGGGGTTTCTGCACCGTTCCAAACTGGCCTGCCCGTGCATGACCGACATGGCCTGTGGCTTCGCATGTCGATGTCCCGGTTTCACGAAGAGGAGGCGGAATGCTGAGCCGGCGCCGCTAGATATGTCCCCCATACAGGGGGACCGTGAGGATATTCATACACCCCGCTCGCGTCATTGCGGGGCAGAAAGCGCCGATTTCCCTCCGGGTTCCGGACGGGGTGGATGCAGGCCATCAGAATGCTATTTTGTCGAGAAAAATCATATATTTAGAATATTTCTTATAGAAAAAAACGAGACGATTGTTTTACAGTGAAGCGATCACGCCATCGTTATCTATGCGTTGCGTTCCGTGTTTGTCTGTTACAGGAGGTCCAGCCAGTGAGCCGTTTCTCAGCCACGATCCTTTGTTCGTTTCTTCTTCTGATCTTCGTCCCGATCGCAAGCAATTCCCACGCCCAGACCACGCAGGAAACCTATGCGTTTCGCGACGCGGTGAATGTTCCGCCTGCCGGTTATGACGGTCCGGTTTTCAAACTCAGCCGCGACTATCCGACCGAAGATCCGGGCGCATGTGATGAAAGCGAATGCCCGTGGCTGTTTGTCGATGTGGATTTCACCTCCGGCGTGCCGGTGGATTGGGAAACCGGGCCGTGGAATGACTATATCATGGCCATTATGGAGGTGGTCACCCGCGGTCAGGATCCCGACATGTCGAATGACATGGGATTTCAGACCTCGGTGGATGGCGAGACCGCGTGGTACCACATTCCGTGGATGGCATATGATCCGACCGCAGGGCGTGAATTCGTGCATGGCACCACCAATGAGCGCACAGCGCATCTGGCCGATTTTCTCGGCAGCCCGATGCCGAACGCGACCCCGATCTGGGGCATGTCGGAGGCATGCAAGCGTCGCTATCCGCATGGTTTCGAAAGCTGGGCGGTCGGTGCCTATAACAAATGGGGCGGCTATGCGATCGGGCAGGCCTTCGCCGCTGATGGTTCGCCGGTTCTGGTCGAAAAGGATGGCCGAATGCAGCCTGCCGGCCTGCCGTTCCCGGAAGGCACGCTTGTCACCAAATTCCTGACGACAAATGCCACGCCCGATTGCGTGCCCTACCTTGCCGACAGCGCCGTCTGGACGGTGAACCGCCACCAGCTTGGCGACGGCAATGAATATATGTGTGAACGGACCATGCAGGAGACCCGCCTGACCCAGGTGGATGTCGCTGTCGTTGATCACCGCTCGCCGACACGCTGGGTCTATGGCACGTTCGGCTACGCCGCCGATGCACCGGGCGAAACGGTTCTGGAACGGCTGGTCCCCTTAGGCCTTCAATGGGGCTCCGACCCCCAAACCTTCCCGGCCGTGCCAGAAAGTGACAGCGTTCCGGCGACCGAGAGCGTTCTCAACACCACGCTCGACACTTATGAGCATTGGGGCTGCGGAAAGCGGCTGGCAGGCCCGGTCGACAACCCGAAATCCTCCTGCGTGTCCTGCCATAACGCCGCCTTCGCGGCAGCAGATGGCGAAGTTTCGGATTTCGGCAAGAATATCCCTTCGGTCTTCGGTTTCGACGGCATCTGCGACATTGGCGGCAGCGCGGACAACGCCGATTATTTCTCGAACTACCAGTTCCCGGCCCCGTATCCGGGCGGAGACTACCCCACTGCCGTGCCGCTGGACACGTCGCTGCAAATGGCGGTCGCGTTTACGCAATATGCGATCTTCAAGAATAACGGCGAACCGACAGCCTGCACCAACCCCAACCAGTTCTGAGAGAAGGGGAGCAGGAAAATGTCCAAGGTCACAAGACGGGGCTTTCTGTCCCGCTCCGGGTCGATACTGGCAATCGGATCGGCGACGGCAACACTCATACCCACCCGTGCCGCCGCGCAGAGCCCCGCGCCCGCCCCTGCCGGTCAATCGCGCGACTACAGGCTGACGGCGGATTGGCTGGTCACGACGCTGGACGGAACGCCGGTCAAATTGCGGGCGTGGAACGGAACCGTGCCCGGACCGACGCTGGAGGCGCGGCCCGGCGACACCGTGAATATCGAGGTCGTCAACAACCTGACCGCCTATGATTCCTCGGCATGGGACGGCAATCACAACGTGCCCCATGACCTGAACTCGACGAATCTGCATCTGCACGGGCTGGAGGTCGCACCGCATCTGTTCGAGCCGCTCGGCACATCCGATCCGCTCGCACCGATGATCTCGATCGCGCCGGAGGGCGGTCGGAAAAGCTACAGCTTCGCGATACCCGACGACCAGCCGCCCGGTCTTTATTGGTACCACCCCCACAAGCACGGCTCGACCGCCGTGCAGGCGGTCAGCGGCATGGCCGGTGCCATTCTGATCCGGGGCAATCTCGACGATGTGCCGGAGATCGCGGCGGCGGCGGAGCATATCATCGTCGTACAGGATATTGGCCTGTTTCCGACCGACGACCCGGCGAAAGACGGGGCCGGCACCTATATTTACGAGCCGAAGCAGAATGCCATCTGGCAGAGCTATGGCGGTCAGGTCACCATTCATGGCGAGGTGCAGCCGGAGTTGAAAGGCGGTTTCACGACCGGCGATTACCCGCTTCGATATTTCCTGCTCAATGGAAAGCCGTTTTTCAAGGAAACGCATAACCCGGATGATCCGACCAGCCCCGTCGGTATGCAGATCGACAGCGGAATCCCGACCTATCGGATGGCCCAAGGCGAGGTGGCGCGGTTTCGCATTCTGAATGCAAATTCGGATGATGTGATGCCCATCTCTCTGGCGGGGCATGATCTGCATCTGATCGGCATGGATGGTGTGAACCTGCCCGCCTTGCGCAAGGTCGCGGCCCTCGCCCCGGATGCGCCCCAAACCGCCAGCCAATTGCTGCTCGGACCCGCCAATCGCGGGGAGTTTCTGGTCAAGGCAATCGACACCCCCGGAACATACGAGCTGCGTCAGGCGCCACAATCGCTGCAATTTCTGCACAGCGAAGGGCGGCTTCTGGCACGGCTGGTGGTTACGGACGATAAAAACGACATGCCCCTGCCCGCCAAATTGCCGGTGCAAACCCGGCATTTCCCGGTTCCCGCCGATGACGCGGTCTCCCGGACCCGCTATGTCACCTTCGGCATGCAGTTTCCGGCCAAGGCCAATCCCGTCGTCGGCATCGATTTCTTCATCAACAACCAGCAATATGATGAGCTGAGCGTGTCTCAGGTCGTGATGCTGAACGCGGTCGAAGACTGGATCATCGGCTCCCCCGGTCATCCCGACAAGACCCGCAAGGATGCGTCCTCGGGCCATCAGGACAACACCGAAGGCCACCCGTTCCATATCCACGCAAATTCCTTTGCCGTCATCGGCACCGCTGATGTCGCGCCGGATGGAACGGTGATGAACGAGGTCCGCTTCGAGGGCGACGACATCCTGATTCAGGACACGGTCTGGGTGCCCATGGGCAAGCAGGTTCTCGTCCGGCATCATTTCAAGGAATGGACCGGAAAGGCCGTCTATCACTGCCACATCCTGCCGCATGAAGACACCGGCATGATGCAGAATTTCCTGATTCTGGATCCTGAGAAGAAGAACGGACATCACGAAACATGAAGGGCTGCGCGCGCCCGACCCGTGCCGCGCGCGACCCGTGAGACAATTTCTGGCCTGAACCCACATTCTCCAAGTAAGTCGCTGATTTCGCTGTCGTAATCGTGATATTTCGCATATAAATCATGGCGTTGACGGCTGCGAGGGGCGCGTTTCATGGATCACCTGGAGGGTGCGGGCTTGGCGCGGGGAGATCGGGTTGATTTCGACCGCCGTGTGCGTCTGGAGTTCCGTGGTGCGCAGATCAGTTCAGACGGTGGCCTGCTGGTGATGCGCGAGCTTGATGACGTGCTCGGCCTGTCCAATCTGGCGTCGGAGGCGCTGCGAGACAGCCGCACCGGGAAGAACACGCTCCATCGGCTTGACGGATTGTTCCGGCAATCGGTGTTCGGACGACTGGCCGGATACGAGGATGTGAACGATGCCGACCGCTTGGCCCTCGATCCCGTGATGCGTCAGGTCGTTGGCGGCAGGGCCGTCGAGGCGCAAGCTGCTTCGGCATCGCAGATGGGACGGTTCGAGACCGAGACGCTGGCTCTGGCCGCGAACCGGGCGGCGCTGGCCGATCTGAACGGCCAATGGATCGACCGGTTTCATGACCGCAACGGGTTGCAATACATCGTGCTGGACATGGACAGCTCGGTCAGCCCCACCCACGGCGATCAGGAAGGTGCTGCCTGGAACGGGCATTTCGACTGCACCTGCTATCACCCCATCTTCTTGTTCAACCAGTTTGGCATGCTGGAGCGCTGCGCCCTGCGTAACGGCAATGTCCACAGCGCCGATGGCTGGCGGGATGTCCTTGATCCCGTCATTGCCCGATATGCTGGCCGCGACCTTGGTGGACGCTTCTTCCGGGCCGACGCTGCCTACGCGATCCCCGCGATCTATATGCGGCTGGAAGAAGCCAGGTTCTTCTACGCCATCCGTCTGCCCGCCAACGCCGTCTTGCGCGAGAAGATCGCGCATCGGCTGACACGGCCCGTGGGACGGCCTTCGCTGACCAAGGTCAAACGGTTCTTCGAGGACTTCGAGTATCAGGCGGCGTCCTGGGACAAGCCGCGCCGCGTCATCGCCAAGATCGAATGGCATCCGGGCGAGCTGTTCCCCAAAGTCGGCTTCATCGTCACCAACCTGCCGATGGAGCCAGACTGGGTGGTGAGGTTCTACAACCAGCGCGGCACCGCAGAGCAGCACATCAAGGAAGGCAAATATGCCTTTCGCTGGACGCGGCTGTCATGCCGGAAGTTCCGGCACAACGAGGTGCGGCTGCAACTGCACGCGCTGGCCTACAACCTGGCAACCTTCCTGCGCTGCATCGAACTGCCCGAGGCCATGGCGGACTGGTCGTTGACCAGCCTGCAACTCAAGCTGATCAAGATCGGCGCCCGCGTCGTCCGCCACGCCCGCGCCATTACCTTCCAGTTGGCCGAGGTCGCCGTCACCGGCCCGATGGTGCGGGCCGTCCTTGCCGCCATCCGCCGTCTTCGAACGCCTCCGTCATGCGCATGACCACGATCCATGCCCAAGCTGAACGAAAGCGGCAGGACAGGTCCGTCTGCCGCGCGGAAAAGCGGCTCTGCCGGGCCAGAATGCTGCGGGTTCGAGGCTTGATCCACCCGACTTCGGCCGTTTGCGCGACGACAGACACCGCTCGGGGCGAAAAACGCTTGCCCAGCGAGCAAAATCAGGCGATCTTGAAGTCAAGCGGCAGGCCACTTGGGGAATGTCGGCTGAAGACACACCGGACCCGTCGCGGAAAACGGATATTCAGAGGAGATGACTATGGTTGCAACCCATGAAACAGATTGCCGATCCTTTGTTACACACAGCCTGACACGCCGGCGGCTGCTATCCGCAGCCTCCGCCGCATCGCTGCTGCCATTGACTCAGTTTCCCGCAAGAGCATTCGCCGCCGATATAGAACTCTCGGATTTTATCGCGCTGTCGCAAAAACTGACCGGACGCGACGATCTGGCGGAGGACATCGCACGCGGCATGCTGAATGCCTTCTCCGCGATTGGCCGAGATGGCGACATCGCCGATATGATCGCGGGCGAGAGCAATGACGAACTCGCCGGTGCCATCGTCGCGGCCTGGTATAGCGGTGAATCGCCGGACCCGGACGCGCTCGATGTTCTGACCTATACGGATGCCCTCACCTGGCAGGCGATCGAATACACCAAACCGATGGCCTATTGCGGCGGAGCCATGGGCTATTGGGCCGACCCGCCCGAAAGCTGAGTTTCCGCCTTCGCAATCATCCTTCACGCCATATCGCTCAGGGAATTTCGGTCATGGAACACGACATCAACGCAGATATTCTGATTATCGGCACAGGCATCGCAGGCGCGCTTGCCGGGGCCAAGCTCGCACAGAAGGGCCTGACAGTCGCCTTTCTGGAAACCGGCAAACGGATCGACCGGTCCGACGCGGTCGAGAATTTCTGGAACGCGAAGATCAAGACACCGGAGTCCCCCTATCCCAACGATGCGTCCGCGCCGCATCCTCTGGCCTATAAGATCGGGGAATATTATCAGCAGGCCGGGCCGGAAAATTTCAAATCGACCTATATCAAGCTGGTTGGCGGCACGACTTGGCACTGGCTGGGCACAACGCTGCGAAACCTGCCTGCGGATTTCAAATTGCAGTCGCTTTACGGGCATGCCGTCGACTGGCCGATTGATTATGACACGCTGGAGCCGTTTTATCTCGCCGCCGAGCAGGAGATCGGCGTCTCCGGCGACAGCGCCGAAGATTTGGGCTCGCCCAGATCCGGTGCGTTTCCAATGCCGATGATCCCGATGTCCTATTCGGACCGCTATTTCGCAGACGCATTGGAGGGGTCGCAATATCACGTCCGCGCCACGCCGCAGGGCCGGAACTCGGTTTTCCGTGAGGATCGGCCCGAATGCTGCGGCAATGGCTCCTGCATCCCGGTTTGCCCCATTCAGGCGAAATATGATGCAACGGTTCACATCGCCCAGGCCGAGGCTGCCGGTGCCGTCATCCACGCGCAAACCACGGCCACAAGGCTGGATCTGGGGCCGGATGGCAAGATTGCATCGGTCAGCTTCCGGCGCGCGGATGGCAGCGAAGGCACGGCTGCGGGCAAGGTCGTCGTGATCGCGGCCCATGCCATAGAAACCCCCCGCCTCTTGCTGAACTCCGCGCAGGACGGGGCGCCGAACGGGATTGCCAACAGCTCCGATCAGGTCGGGCGCAACCTGATGGACCACCCCTCCAAGCTGAGCTGGGCCATGGCCGCCAATCCGGTCTGGCCGTTCCGCGGCCCGCTTTCCACCTCCGGGATCGAAAATCTGCGCGACGGCGCGTTTCGCAAGGATCGCGCGGCGTTTCGGATCGAGATCGGAAATGACGGTCATAACTGGCCGACCGGCGCGCCGCTGTCCACGGCTGCCGATCTGGCACGTCAGGGGCTGCGCGGCGCGGAACTGGACGCAGCGATCCGGGACGCGACATCGCGCCAGATTCGCCTGACGTCGCTGGTGGAACAATCGCCGGACGCGGAAAACCGCGTGACGCTCGATCCCGAAAAGCGGGATGTCAATGGCGTTCCCCTGCCCCGGATTCACTATGATTATTCCGAATATACCCGCGCCGGTCTGGAGGCCGCGGAAGCCGCGCATCAGGACATCTTCACCCGACTGGGCGCGACAGAGATCAAGCATTCCCCCGATATTTATGGCGCAGGCCATGTCATCGGCACGGTGCGCATGGGCGCGGAGCCGCAAAATTCGGTGGTCGACGCCGATCTGCGCAGCTTCGACCATCCCAACCTGTTCCTGCTGGGTTCAGGCAGCTTCCCGACATCCGCCACAGCAAACCCGACACTCACCATAGCCGCGCTGTCGCTGCGCGCCGTGGAGGCCATCGCGGGAACCGTGAGGGGTTAGGTTGCGAGATTGGGGTATGGTCCGGCGATCTTCCATTAGGGTTGTGAAAAAAGGAGGAGATATGTCGGCTTTACGTCTGGTTGCGGTTCTTATGGGTCACGGGATGCCGCCCTCCTCGCCTATCCCACCACATCGGTGATCGCGCCTGTCAGCCGTTCGACGATCTGATCGACCTCGTCGGCGCTGACGATATAGGGCGGTGCCAGCAGCACATGATCGCCGCGCGCGCCGTCGACCGTGCCGCCCATCGGGTAGCAGATCAGCCCGCGCGCCATGGCGGCTTTCTTGATCTTCGCATGGGTTTTCAGCGCCGGATCGAGCGTGGCCTTGCTGTCGCTATCCGCGACCAGCTCTATGCCCCGGAAGAGGCCTCTGCCCCTGATATCGCCGATATTGGGGTGCTGGCCGAGGGCGGCTTCCAGCCCGTCCTGAAGGCGCTGCCCCATGATGTTCACATTCTCCATCAGACCGGGCCGGGACATGATCTCGACCACCTTATCCGCCGCCGTGGCAGCGATCGGGTGTCCGATATAGGTGTGGCCATGCTGGAACAGGCCCGAGCCATTGCGGAACGCGTCATGGATGTGCGCCGACAGCATCACCGCGCCGACGGGCTGGTAACCGCCGCCGAGTCCCTTCGCGATTGTCAGGATGTCCGGCACCACGCCCTCTTGTTCATGGGCGAAGATGGTGCCGGTCCGGCCCATGCCGCACATCACCTCGTCCAGGATCAGCAGCACATCGTATTTGTCGCAGATCTCGCGGATGCGGCGGAAATACCCCTCGACCGCCGGCACCGCGCCAAGTGTCGCGCCGACGACGGGTTCGGCCACGAAGGCAATGACCTCATCGGGGCCAAGCGTGACGATCTTCTCCTCAAGCTCGGCCGCCAGCCTTGCGGCATAATCGCCGGGGGACTCACCTTCGGCCATGTCGCGATAGGCGTAACAGGGCGAGACGTGATGCGTCTCCGGCAGGATCGGCTGGAATTGCTTGCGCCGCCACTCATTGCCGCCGGTCGCAAGCGCCCCGATGGTATTGCCGTGATAGCTCTGCCGCCGGGCGATAATATGGCGGCGCTGCGGCTGGCCGATCTCGACGAAATATTGCCGTGCCATTTTCAGCGCCGCCTCGACCGCCTCCGACCCGCCGGAGACGAGATAGACGTAATCCAGCCCGTCAGGCGCAAGCCCGACCAGCCGGTCGGCCAGCGATTCCGCCGCATCGCTGGTGAAGAACGAGGTGTGGGCATAGGCAATCGCTTCCATCTGCGCGCGCATCGCCTCCAGCACCTCGGCATTGCCATGACCAAGGCTCGTCACCGCCGCCCCGCCCGAACCGTCGATATAGCGCCGTCCTTGATCATCGGTGATCCAGACCCCTTCCCCCGCAACGGCGCGGGGCAGATTGGGGCCGATGCTGCGGTGAAGAATGCGGGTCATGCGATGCTCCGGCTCTGATGTGGTCCCGGCAGCATTCCACCAGTCGCGGGACGAGGCAAGCGGTCCCGAGCGGGCACCGATGTGACATATGCCAAACGACTTGCAATTGTCGCGCGCGCCAGCCGTAATGACCGCAGCAACCGGCCCGGTCTGTTCCGGCATCAGCCGGGCGGCAGGGAATGTCACGGGTCATCGCCTCAAGCGCGCCGGTCGTGAATTTCCGGCACCCCAGGCGCCGCCGTCACCAAGGGTCGTTGCGGGGTTTGTATACTTCATGTATGCAAATCTGGAATTCTCGATCCATGATCCAAGCGGAGTCTCTCATGCCCTTCACCCCTCACGGCAAGCATCTGATCGCAGGCGACTGGGTTTCCGGCGCTGCAATGTTCCCCTCCGAACCCGCGCATGGCCCGAGCCATTATTTTTCCGTTGGCACGGTCGATCTGGTGAACCGCGCCTGCGAGGCGGCGGAAGAGGCGTTCTGGACCTACGGCTATACCAGCCGCGAGGACCGGGCGGCGTTTCTCGATGCCATTGCGGACGAGATGGAGGCCCGCGCCGATCAGATCACCGAAATCGGCACTCAGGAAACCGGCCTGCCCGAGGCCCGCTTGCAGGGCGAGCGGGGGCGGACCACGGGCCAGCTGCGCCTGTTTGCGGAACATATCCGCAAGGGCGATTACCTCGACCGCCGCCATGACGAAGCGCTGCCCGAGCGCCAGCCGCTGCCGCGTCCCGATCTGCGCATGATCCAGCGGCCCATCGGTCCGGTCGCGGTGTTCGGGGCCTCGAACTTCCCCCTGGCCTTTTCGACCGCGGGCGGGGATACGGCAGCGGCCCTCGCGGCAGGCTGTCCGGTGGTGGTCAAGGGCCATTCCGCCCATCCCGGCACCGGCGAGATCGTGGCCGAGGCGATCCATGCCGCGATTGCGAAAACCGGCATGCCGGCGGGGGTGTTCAGCCTCATTCAGGGCGGCAACCGTCAGGTCGGGCAGGCGCTCGTCCAGCATCCGCGGATCAAGGCCGTGGGCTTCACCGGCAGCCTCGGCGGGGGACGGGCGCTGTTCGATCTCTGCGCGCAGCGGCCCGAGCCGATCCCGTTCTTTGGCGAGCTGGGCAGCGTCAACCCGATGTTCCTTCTGCCTGAAGCCGTGGCCAATCGCGGCGCGGAAATCGGCAAGGGCTGGGCCGGCTCGCTTACCATGGGGGCGGGGCAGTTCTGCACCAATCCCGGCATCGCCGTGGTCGAGACCGGCGCGGCAGGCGACGCCTTCGTTCAGGCCGCCGCCGATGCGCTGCGAGAGATCGGCCCGCAGGTGATGCTGACCGACGGTATCGCCAAAGCCTATCGCGACGGGCAGGACCGTTTCGAAAGCCGCAACAGCGTCCGCCCGATCGTCTCCACCACCAGCGAGGGGCGCGAGGCCAACCCGAATCTCTATGAGACCGACGCGCAAAGCTATCTTCAGGATCATGCTCTGGGCGAGGAGGTGTTCGGCCCGCTGGGTCTGGTCATCCGCGTCTCCGGCACCGATGAGATGCTGACGCTGGCCAAGGGGTTCGAGGGTCAGCTCAGCACCACGATCCATATGGATGCGGGCGATGCGGCAACCGCGAAGAAGCTGCTGCCGGTGCTGGAGCGCATGGCGGGGCGGGTGCTGGCGAACGGGTTTTCGACCGGGGTCGAGGTCGTCGACAGCATGGTCCACGGAGGTCCCTATCCGGCCAGCACGAATTTCGGCGCGACCTCCGTCGGAACCCTGTCCATCCGCCGCTTCCTGCGCCCGGTCTGCTTCCAGAATATACCTGAGGGAGTGATGCCGAAAGACCTGGCGTAAGCTCAATGCCTGCACCGATCCCCGGTGCGGGCAAGATCTTTGCATACAACAAGTATTTTGTGTTTGCTTTTCGGATTGGTAGGGTCGATAAAAATTATGTGGAATCGGTCCTTACCGGACCGGAATACCAGACAGGGAGAACAAACCAAATGAAAATCAAAGCACTTACCATTGCCGCCGTCGCCGCGACCGTTGCAACCGGCCCGGCCTTCGCGGACAAATTGGACGATATCATCGGCTCGGGCACGCTGCGCTGCGCCGTGGTTCTGGATTTCCCGCCAATGGGATCGCGCGACGAGAATAACGAGCCGCAGGGCTTCGATGTCGATTACTGCAACGACCTTGCCGCAGCCCTTGGCGTCGAGGCGGAGATCGTTGAGACCACCTTCCCCGAACGCATCCCGGCACTGGTTTCCGGTCAGGTGGATGTCGGTGTCGCCTCGACCTCGGACACGCTGGAGCGCGCCAAGACGGTCGGCTTCACCATTCCCTATTATGCGTTCGAGAACGCCGTGACCGCGAATGAAGGTGTGGAGATGTCCACTTGGGAAGACCTCAAGGGCAAGACCGTGGGCGCCACCGCCGGCACCTATGAGGCGATCTGGCTGGAAGAACGCGTGAATGAATGGGGCGAGGGCGAATTCCGGCCCTATCAGAATCAGGCCGATGTGTTCCTGGCGCTGAGCCAGGGCCAGCTTGATGCCACCGTCTCCACCGTTGAAGTGGCCGAAGCCAATGTCGCATCGGGCAATTTCCCCGGCATCCGCGTTGTCGACAAGGCCCCGATGGTGCCCGACTATGTCGCGCTGATCGCGCTGCGCGAGGAACAGGGGCTGATCAACTACATGAACCTGTTCATCAACCAGCAGGTCCGTACCGGCCGCTATGCCGAGCTTTACGAAAAATGGGTTGGCGAGGGTGAGCCCGCCGATCTGACGATCCAGGGCGTCTATCGCTAAGGCCTCTGCCAGTCGGGCGGCGCGGAAGATACCGCGCCGCCTTTTCGTAACGACGAGGGGCGGAGATGTTCAATTACAGATTCCAGTGGCGTCAGGCGTGGAACCGCCTGCCGGAAATGCTGGACGGTGCACTTATCACAATGCAGGTTGCCATCCTGTCGATGGCGATCGGTATCATGCTGGCCATTCTGCTGACATTGTTCCGCAGATCCAACAGCCGGATTCTTGGCGGGATTGCGACAACATGGGTGGAAATCGCACGGAATACCCCGGCGCTGTTCCAGATCTACATGGCGCATTTCGGACTGGCGGGACTTGGGATTCACCTGTCACCCTATAACTCGCTGTTGCTCGGTATCACCTTCAACAATGCGGGCTATCTGGCAGAGAATTTCCGCGGCGCGCTGAAGGCGATCCCGGACACGCAGCCGCGCGCGGGCAGTTCGCTCGGCATGTCCGATCTTCAGGCCTTCCGCTATATCGTGCTGCCGCAGATGATCCGCATATCCTTCCCGACCATCACCAACCAGATGGTCTGGGCGGTGCTGATGACCTCGCTGGGTGTCACGGTCGGCATGAATATGGATCTCTACGGTGTGACGCAGGATCTGAACGCGCTGACCTTCCGCACGTTCGAGCTGTTCGCGATGGCCGGGGTGATCTTCTACATCATCGTGAAAATCATTCAGGCCGGAGCCTGGCTGATTTCACGCCGTCTGTTCCGGTATTGAGGGGGCTACCATGTTCGATACCGCATTGACGGTAAATGACCTGATCTTCCTCGCCAAGGGCGCGGGAATGACGATCTTCGTGACCGTGATCTCGGTGTTCTTCGGCACGGTTCTGGGCATTCTCTTCGGGGTGATCCGCTATCAGCTCGGGCCGGTCTGGTCCGCGCCCCTGATGTTCGTGCTGGACATCTTCCGCTCCATCCCGCTGCTGATCCAGCTTGTTCTGGCCTATGCCTTCCTTGGCACGGTGCTGCGGCTTGGCCTGTCCGGCCTGACCGTCGCCTGTATGGTGCTGACGCTCTACACCTCGGCCTATTGCGCGGAAATCGTCCGCGGCGGGATCGAGGCGGTGCCGCTGACCTTGCGCCGGGCATCACGCTCGCTGGGGCTGACATGGGGGCAGGACATGACCAATATCGTCCTGCCGCTGGCAACCCGCGTGGCCCTGCCCAGTTGGATCGGACTGGCCCTTGGGGTCATGAAGGATTCGGCCCTTGTCTATGTCGTGCAGGTGACGGAGCTGCTGAAATCCACGCAGATCCTGATCACGCGCCTGCAGGAACCGCTGCTGCTGCTGATGATTTGCGGCGCGTTCTACTTCCTCATCAGCTTCCCCGTCGCACGCATCGGCGGTTATCTGGAAAGACGGTGGTCCAATGATTGAGATCGAAAACGTCCGCAAATCCTTCGGCGCGCTGGAGGTGCTGAAAGGCATCGACCTGACCGTATCGAAGGGAGAGGTGCTGACCGTCATCGGCGGCTCCGGCTCCGGCAAGTCCACGCTGCTGACCTGTATCAACGGGCTGGAACCCATTCAGGCGGGCAAGATCACCGTCGACGGGACGGAGGTTCACGCCAAATCCACCGACCTCAACAAGCTGCGCCAGAAGATCGGCATCGTGTTCCAGCAATGGAACGCCTTCCCGCATCTGACGGTGAAGGAAAACGTGATGCTGGCGCCCCGCAAGGTGCTGAAGCAGTCTAAGGCCGAGGCCGCGGCGATGGCCGAGAAGCAGTTGAACCATGTCGGTCTGGGCGACAAGCTTGACGTCTATCCGGGCCGGTTGTCGGGCGGTCAGCAGCAGCGCATGGCGATTGCGCGTGCTTTGGCGATGTCCCCCGATTACATGCTGTTTGACGAGGTGACATCCGCACTTGATCCGCAGCTTGTCGGTGAGGTTCTGGACACGCTGCGGATGCTGGCATCCGAGGGCATGACGATGATCTGCGTCACCCATGAGATGAAATTCGCGCGAGAGGTCTCCGACCGCGTGGCCTTCTTTCATCAGGGTGTCATGGCCGAAATCGCCCCGCCGGATGAGCTGTTCGGGGCACCCAAGGACCCAAACCTGCAACAATTCCTCGCCGCCACGCATTAGGGGACGCCCATGTCTCGACCCGATGTGATCGTGACCGGGGCCGGCATTGTCGGCCCCTCACCCGAGCTGGCGTTGCAGACGCGAGGGATGGCGCGCGCGGTTGCGGGCAGCAATGTCGCCGCGCATGGCTTCGCCCCGAAATGACCGCGACGCGCATCCTGCCCGGCACCGGCGAAGGCCCGGTTCTGGCAATGGCATCCGGCCTCAGTTTCTGGGGCGGCGTCGATCCGGCGACGGCGCGCGTGATCGACACCCATCATCCCGCCCATGATGCCGAACTTGCGGGCCGCGTCGTGATGATGCCGACCAGCCGGGGCTCATGCTCCGGTTCCGGCGTCATATTGGAGATGATGCTGAACGGCTGCGCCCCTGCCGCGCTGATCTTTTCCGAGGCAGAGGACGTGGCGACCCTCGGCGCCCTGATCGGGGCGGAGATGTTCGGCAAGACACTGCCCGTCCTGCGCGTGACCCCTGACGATTTTGCCCGGCTGTCACGGGCGGCAAATCTGACGATTACCGCCGACGCAATCTGCGGGGACGGGCTGCACCTGCCCATCCAGGACCCGCACCGGACGGCACTGCAACTGACACCCGAAGATAACGCCATCCTGTCGGGTCGTGATGGCGAGGCCGCAGCACTTGCCATGCGCATCGTCTGTGTCATGGCGCGGCTGCAAGGGGCGACGGCGCTGACAGATGTCACGCGCGGCCATATCGACGGCTGCATCCTCGCCAATCAGGCCAATCTGATCTTTGCCGAGAAGATGGACGCTCTGGGCGCGAAAATCCGCGTCCCGACGACGGTCAACGCGATTTCCGTGGATCGGGAGAACTGGCAATCCCAAGGCGTTCCGCAGCTTTTCGGCAGTCAGGCGGCGCGGCTGGCCGATGCCTATGTGCGCATGGGGTGCCAGCCGACATTCACCTGCGCCCCCTATCTGCTGAATGACCGCCCGGGCGAAGGCGACAGCATCGCGTGGGCCGAATCCAACGCGGTGATCTATGCCAACAGCGCGCTCGGTGCCAGAACCCCGAAACATCCCGATTATCTGGATCTCTGCATCGCTGTCACCGGCCGCGCGCCGCTGTCCGGTGTCTATCTGGAGCAGGAACGCCGCCCCGCCCGCATTCTCGACATCGCGGCACCTGCCGGGATCGACGACAGTTTCTGGCCGCTGATCGGCTATATCGCCGGGCTGAAATCGCCGGATCGCATCCCGCTCCTGCGCGGGATTGCCGCGCGCCACCCGTCGCAGGACGACATCAAGGCGCTATGCGCTGCCTTCGGAACCACCTCCGCCGCCCCGATGCTGCATATCGCAGGGGTGACGCCCGAATCCCAACTGCCGCCGCGCGAGGACGCTGATACGCTGCAAATTACGCACGACGATATGTCTGCTGCATGGCACGATCTGAACCAGGGTCCGCAGCAGGTCGACCTGATCGCCTTGGGCAGCCCCCACGCCTCCGCCGATGAATGCGCGCAGTTCGCGGCTCTGCTGAATGGCCGGCAGGTCAGTATCCCGACCATCATCACCGTCGGGCGCGAGGTGATGGCGGCGATCCGTCAAAGCGATACCCTCGAAACGCTGACCAGACTGGGTGTGACGATTATCCCCGACCTCTGCTGGTGCTCGATCACCGAACCGGTCTTTCCGCCCGAAGCCCGAACCGTCATGACCAATTCCGGGAAGTACGCCCATTACGGCCCCGGATTGTCAGGCCGCGCACTGCGCTTCGGCAGTCTGCGTGACTGTGCGGAAGCGGCGTCCTCCGGCTTGGCGCCAGCGGCAGCGCCTGAATGGGTGAAGCTGCCGGGCTGACGATTGCGGAAACCTACCCCGCCGGACGGGCCTGCATCACGAGTTCCGCAAGCCTCAACAATTTGCGATCCTGATACCACGGGGCGCATAGTTGCAAGGCAATCGGAAGGCCGGAGCTGCTTTCGCCCCAGGGCAGTGAAATCGCCGGATGTCCTGTCAGGTTCTGCGGGTAGGTGAAGGGATACCATGCGCCACGGATTGTCCCCGCAGGCGCGCCACCGATTTCGATCTCACCCATCGGATCATAGCCGAGCGGCAGTGGCGGGGCGGTAAGAACCGGCGAGACGAGCAGGTCGAACCGTGCAAAATGCGCCTGCATGATCTGGAAAAGCCGCGTCCTTTGTGCCTGTGCCTCCGACAGTTCAACCGCCGAGAGGCGCTGGCCAAAACGCACCGTCTCCACCAGCGAAGCGGCAACCATATCCTCACGCCCCGCGAATGCAGCGGCGGTGCGCGCAGCCAGACCCGCCCGCAGCAGGGTCAGGAAAACCGGCTCGAAGG
The DNA here is from genome assembly GCF_027912675.1 of Paracoccus sp. SCSIO 75233. Taxonomy (NCBI): domain Bacteria; kingdom Pseudomonadati; phylum Pseudomonadota; class Alphaproteobacteria; order Rhodobacterales; family Paracoccaceae; genus Paracoccus; species Paracoccus sp. SCSIO 75233. The sequence continues at coordinate 2,814,099 of NZ_CP115757.1, forward strand.
ATTTGAAATCAATATCGGCTTCTTCGACAATCGCGCCCTCGGCTTCGAGTCGGCGCACGGCGGCAAGCGTCACTGCCGCCGTTTCCGGCTCCACCCGCGCGCCAGCGGTCGGAATCCAGCCGATCCTCAGCCCGGCAAGCCCGGCCCCGTCATCCGGGTGCAATTGCCCGGCGGCCTGTCCCCACGGGTCACGCGAATCCGCACCCTGAAGCGCTTCGAAGAACAGCGCCGTATCCGCGACCGTGCGCGCCATCGGCCCGGCATAGGAATTTGCCCCGAACAGATCAGGCAGCGCCAGATGGGGAATGACCCCGAGCGTCGGTTTCATCCCGACAATCCCGCAGCAGGCCGCCGGTATCCTGACCGAGCCGCCACCATCGGTCCCGATGGAAAGCGGTCCCATGCCTGCCGCCACGGCAACGGCGGAGCCGGAGCTTGACGCGCCCGCGGTGACATCGGGATCGACCGGGTTCAGCGTCAGCCCGAATAGTGGCGAGCTGGCGGTTTGCGCGTGGCCGAATTCGGGCGTGGTTGTCTTGCCGATCATGATCCCGCCCGCCGTGCGGGCACGGGCGACGGATACGGCATCCCCGCTCGGCACATTCGTTTCGAACAGGCGCGACCCCATCGTCGTCCGCACACCGGCTGTGGCGAGAAGATCCTTGACCGAATAGGGCACACCATGCAGCAGGCCCAGATCGTCGCCGCGCATCACCGCATCTTCCGCCGCCCGCGCTTCGGTCAGGGCTTCTTCCGTGGCGACGGTGATGAATGCGTTCAGGCGGCTCCGGTCTTCGATCCGGTGCAGCGCGGCTTTGGTCGCCTCGACCGGAGAGATATCGCGGGCGCGTATCCGGCCGGCCAGTTCGATCGCGGTCATATCGGCAATATCGGTCATCCTCGCTCCTTTCAGATCATCCAGTGGCCGCCATCGACCAGCAATGTCTGGCCGGTGATAAAGCGCGCCTCGTCGCTGGCCAGAAAGGCGACAGCGGCGGCCACATCCTCAGGACTGCCGACAAAGCCTGCCGGGGTGCGGTCGATCAGACCCTGCACGACATGGGCAGGCAGGCTGTCATGCGCGGCAGTCCGGATCGCGCCCGGTGCCACGGCATTCACGGTGGTGCCGGTCGCCGCCAGTTCCCGGGCCAGCGCACGGGTCAGCCCGATCAGGCCCATCTTGGCGGATGCGTAATCCGCCAGCCCCGGCTCACCGTTGAATGCGGCGAGGCTGGAGATATTGACGATCCGGCCACCCCTCTGCCGCATGGCGGGGACCACAAGCCGGGACATGCGCATGGCACTGAACAGCGAGATTTCCATCACGAAGCGCCATGTTTCCTCCTGAGATTCGTGAAACGGTGCGCTGCGTTCCCGACCGCTCTGGCCGAGATTGTTGACCAGCACATCGACAGGCCCCAGCTTCCGGCAGAAATCGTCGTGAAACTGTCCAAGGGCGGCGGCGTCCGTACAATCGCCCTGAACCGCGAAAAGCCTGTCCGGGGCGGCTTCCGGCAATCTGGAAATGTCGAGGTCCATGACACCGACCGCAGCCCCCTCATCCAGCATCCGCCGCGTGATGCCGCCGCCGATCCCGGCGCCGCCCCCGGTCACCAGAACCCGTTTCCCATCAAAGCGTCTGCAAACGGACATGGATATTCCTCAATGAAAGCTGCGACCGCCATCCACGGCAAGCGCGACACCGGTAACATAGGAAGACTCGGCGCTGCTGAGCCAAAGAATGGCCGATGCTATTTCTTCAGGGCTGGCAATGCGGTTCAGGGCATAGCGGTTGCGCGCGCTTTCCAGCTGGGCTTCGGTATCTCCGTGCGCGTCGATGGAGCTGCGGAACAATGCCGTATCGACCGCACCGGGGCAGATCGTGTTCACGCGAATGCCATCCGGGGCGAGTTCCATTGCAAGGGATTTGGAAAACATCTGCAAACCGGCCTTGGACGCTGCATAGGCGCTGCGGCCCTTCAGCGGGACCAGCCCTGCCGCCGATGACAGATTGACGATGGTTGCGCCGTTTTCAGACCGGCGCAGATGCGGCAAGGCCGCGCGGCACAGCTTCATCGCGCCGGTCAGATTGACGGCGATCAGCCGGTCCCAGTCCTCATCGGTGATGTTCTCAAGCGGTGCCAGCAGGTCGAGACCGACACAATTGACCAAACCGTCCAGCCCGCCCAGATCATCCGCGAGCCGGTTCAGCGCATGATCGATGGCCGCGCTGTCGGTGATGTCCGCAACCGCATATGGCAATGTCCCGCCCGGATCATCCGGGCGCGCATCATCGCGGTCGATCACGGCCACGCTGGCACCTTCGTTCAGAAACCGGGCAACCGTCGCCCGCCCGATGCCTTGCGCGCCACCAGCAACGACAATGCGGCGACCGGACAGCGACCCGCTCATGGGTCGGCGCTTTCCAGACGCGGGCGCATATCCGCGACCATCTCGTCACAGCGGCCCATCCAGATATCGCCCTTGGACTTCGCATGTTCGATCAGCCGTTCCAGCGCCCATAGCCGCGACGGCTGACCGATGATCTGCGGATGCATCCCGACCATCATCATCCGGCGTTCGGCATGAAGAACGTCCAGTTCAAGCTGCCACGCCTCCAGCATGGCCGACGGTGCCTGCATCGTCCGGCCCGGCAGCACGATGGAGTACTGAAAGAACGGTGCGTCATCCAGAACCCAGCGGAATGGCAGCTCAACCAGCTTCGTCGGCTTGCCGTCGACATGATGAAGATAGGGCGAGTCGTCGTCGAAAAAATTCGATGAATAGTCGAAACCATAGTCCAGCATGAGCTGCATCGAAATATCACTCAACTCCGCCGCAGGTGAGCGCCAGCCGCGCGGCGCGTAACCGGCAACGCGCTTGATCGCCTCAAAGCCCCGCTCCATCTCCTCCCGCTCCTCGTCATGGCTGAGGTTGAGGATCCAGCGATGCGAATAGCTGTGATGCGCGATTTCGTGCCCGCCCACCAGAATCCGGTCCATCAGTTCCGGCCGCTGATCGACGATCAGCCCCGGAACGAAAAACGTCGTTCGCAGCTCATGGCGTTTCAGCAGGTCCAGAATACGATCCGTGCCGACCTTCCAGCCATAGGCACCCTGAGACATCAGGATCGGGCGCTTCGCATAGCCGGCATCCCGCGCCGTCCACATCGTCTCGGCATCCAGATCGAAGGTCAGAAACAGCGGGAAGCCCTTGCTCGTCAAATGCATCACGCCCTCCTTTTCAGACAAATTTATGAAAACCTGTCCAGCGCTCAGCCAGAACCAGCACGATAACGGTCGCGATGATCAGCAAGGTCGAAACCGCCGCAACGCCGGGATTGACGCCCATCTCGACCGAACTGAAAATCAGGATCGGCAGCGTGGTCTGTCTGGCACTCGCCAGAAAGATCGTCACTGGGACGTTTTCCATCGAGGTGACGAAGGCAAACAGCGCACCCGCAACCAGACCGGGCTTGATCAGCGGCAATGTCACCAGCCGGAACGCCGTCGGTCCGTCAGCACCCAAGACCCGCGCCGCCTCTTCGACCGACAGGTCGATCCCCGACAGGCTGGCCAGCGCGGAGCGCAGGATATACGGAACCGTAATCACCACATGCGCGAGGATCAGCACCAGAAAGCTGCCCCGCATCCCGACCAGCGTGACATATTGCAGCATCGCCACCCCGATCACCACGGCCGGAACGATCAGCGGCGCCATCAGCAGCGAGGTGATCGCCTCATGCCCCGGAATGGCCTTCCTGAACAGGCCATAGGCCGCCGCGACACCCAACACCAGCGACAGCACGGTCGAGCTGACCGCAAGGATCAGGCTGTTCTTGATCGCACGCAGATAGGTCGGATCGCTCAGCACCTCGCCGAACCATTTCAGCGTCCAGCCCTGCGGGGGAATGGTCAGGTAAGAGGTCTCGCTGAACGAGGTCAGGATCACCACCAGCACCGGAAGCTGCAGGAACAGAACAACCAGCAGGGCGAATATTCTGATCGGGATCGTCGGTTTCAGATCGCTCATGCCATGCCCGCCCATTTCTTGGTCAACCGGTTAGAAAGCCAGATGATGAATATGGTTGCAAAGGCCAGCGCAAAGGACAGCGCAGACCCGCTCGGCCAGTCGAGAAGCTGCATATATTCATCGTAAATCAGCGTCGCCATGACCTGATATGTCGGCCCGCCCAACATGCGCGGCGTGACAAGCGCCGAGATCGTCAGAACGAAGACCAGAATCGACCCGCCGATGATCCCCGGCGCGGTCAACGGGAAGGTGACCGACCAGAAAACCCGCACCCGGCTGGCACCAAGACAGGACGCCGCGGACTCCACGTCGCGGGGGACGTTTTGCAGGGCCGCGACCAGCATCAGCACCATGAACGGCAGATAGATATGGGTCAGCCCGATCAGCAGCCCGGTCATGTTGAACATCAGCTTCAGCGGCGTTTCGATGATGCCCAGATCGATCAGCAGGTTGTTGACAACCCCGCGATTGGTCAGCAGCACGATCCAGCCGAAGGACCGGACGACGAGGTTGAGCATCAGCGGAAAGATCACCAGCAATGTCAGCGGCAAACGCCATCGCGGGTTGCCGCGCACGATCAGATAGGCGACGGGATAGCCGGTCAGAAGGCACAGGATCGTCACGCTGACGCCCAGCACCAGCGTACGCAGCACCACCTCGCGATAATACCCGTCCGTCGCGATCCTGAGATAGTTTTCCAGCGTGAAGCTGCCCGAAACGATGCCCTGACCGGGTTGGTATTCCTGAAAGCTCGTGGGAAGCAGCAGGATCAGTGGCAGGACAAAGGACAGCAGCAGCACCACCAGAAGCGGCGCAATCAGCAGCCATGCGCTGCGCCGGCCGGTCATGCCACCGATCCTTGCGGCAACACGATGACATCTCTCGGGCGAACCGACAGATAGACCGCCTGGCCCGGCATAAGGGCCGCGGCCTCGGCTGACGACGCCACTTCCACCACCATCTCCGCGCCCTGCGGCAGTCTGATGACCAGCTGAACCTGCGGACCCGAGAACGACCGCAACGCCACCGTTCCCGCAAGCGCGTCTGCCTCGGGCGAGGACAGAACCTGTATCGCCTCCTGCCGGATGAAGACATCGACCTCGCTGCCCTCGGGCAGCTCCAGCTTCTCGGGTTTCAGCGACAACCCTTCGCCAAGCGCGACCGCACCGCTTTCGACACGCCCGGTCAATTGGTTCGGCTTCCCGATAAACCCGGCGATAAAGGCGTTCGCGGGCTGGCTGTAGATCACCTCCGGCTTGTCAAGCTGCTGGATCACGCCGCCATACATGACGCCAACCCGGTCAGAAAGGCTCAGCGCCTCGGCCTGATCATGGGTGACGAACAGCGTCGTGATGCGCAGTTCCTGTTGCAGCCGCTTCAGTTCGATCTGCATTTCGTCACGCAGCTTGGCGTCGAGATTCGACAACGGTTCGTCGAACAAAAGGATATTCGGCTGCGGCGCGATGGCGCGTGCCATTGAAACACGCTGCTGTTGTCCGCCGGAAAGCTGGCGGGGATAACGGTCGCCGTAGCCGCCAAGCCGGACCATGTCCAGCGCAGCATTGACGCGCTCTGTCAGATTGGCACCGGATTCCCCCTTGCGGCGAAGGCCGAAGGCCACGTTCTCGAACACGGTCATATGCGGGAACAGGGCGTATGACTGAAAGACCAGCCCGACATTGCGCTTGTTCGGCGGCAGGCGCGTAACGTCGCGATCGCCGATCATCACATGGCCCTCGCTGGGGTCGAGAAGCCCGGCAACCATCCGCAGAATGGTGGTCTTGCCACAACCGGACGGCCCCAGCAGAGAGACGAACTCCCCCTCGGCAATCTCGAACGAGGCGTTCTTGACGACTTCGATCTTGCCGTAGCGCTTGACGATATTCTGCAGTGTAAGCTTGCTCATCCCGTCCCCTTGAAAGGCTGACTGAAACGGCCCCGGATGGTGTCCGGGGCCGCAAAGGTATCAGCGCAGGACTTCACGCTGCCAGCGGCGCGTCCAGTCCGGCATGACGACGGCCATGTCCGCGGGATCAAGAAACAGCATCTGTTCCGTCTGTTCCGGGCTGGGAAGCAGGTCGGACAGATCATCGGACAGCTCGACCTTGCGGTTCACAGCGCCGATCACCTGCGCTTCAGAGAAGCATTTCTGCGCCTCGACGGACAGGATCGTGTCGACAAGCGTCATCGCCAGATCGGCGTTCGGCGCGCCTTTCGGGATCGAGATGGTCGGCCGAATACCGACCGCGCCCTCTTCCGGATAGGCGACGGCAAGCGGAAGACCGCCCTTGATGGCCACGCCCGCACGGTCCGGATACCACACGGCAAGATCAATCTCGCCCCGCTCAAACAGGGACACGACCTGATCGGCCTGCGTGTGCAGAAGAACCGCAGATTTCGCCAGCGGCGCTATTTTCTCAAGGCCGGGCGTCGGGTCTTCCAGCGTACCGCCCTCCATCTCGTTCACGGCGGCCAGGAACTGCCAGCCAGCGGTTGCCGAGACATCCCCGATGGTGACGCGCCCCTCATATTTCGGATCAAACAGATCATTCCAGGAGGTCGGCGCTTCGGAGACGGTATCCTTGTTATAGACGATCGTCGTCGCGCCCAGCATGGCAGCGACATAGGCGTCATCCTTACCCCATGCGCCGTCGATGATGTCTGGCGCATTGCTCAGCTTGCTGCGGTCCAGCGGAATCAGCAGTCCCTCATTCGCCATCTGCACGGCGAACGCATCGTCAGCGAAAACCAGATCCATATCGGACTGCCCCGCCGTCGCGCGCACCGATGCCGCGTGCTGGGCCGAACTGGCAGGCTTCAGGATCACCGACGCCCCGGTCGCCTCGGTAAAGGGCGCGATATAGCAGGTCTGCACGTTATCTGCGAATGAACCACCGAACGCGCCGACAACAAGTTCCTGCGCCAGTGCGCCGGTCGCGGTTCCTGCGACAGTGATCGCTGCGGTCATCGCGAAAGCGAATTTCTTGGACAAAACATACCTCCCAGTTCGTTAATGTCCCCGCGAGCCTGAAACGCTGCGGTTGGTCAATCTTTGCATATAGCTTTTGAAAAAGATACTAAAAAGATATAAAACAGATGCACCTGTCGCGCGGATCGGTGCAAGATTACGGGAATGCTCAGCGTTTCGAAGGCGTGAAATTGGACGAAAAAACGAACCACTATCTGAAGAACGACCGGATCGGACGAGGACTGAAGATGTGGCATCGCGAGATGCCGCAGATCGACAGCAGCGGAAAAGCCGTGGTCGGACGCGTCCTCCACCTGCACCAGCTTATAGAAGAAAAGATCAACCGTAACCTGTCGCGATTCGGTCTGAAATATCCCAGCTACGCGATACTTGCGACAATCCGCGTCAGCGGCGCACCCTACCGGATGACGCCCGGAGAGTTGCTGTCATCAATCGTCCTGTCCTCCGGCGGTCTGTCGAATTTACTGCGCAAGCTGGAAGCGGAAGGCTATGTGCAGCGCAGCGGCGCAGAAGGCGACGGTCGCAGCGTGATTGTCCAGCTGACCGAAAAAGGCGTTTCCCTCGCCGAACGCGCAATGGCCGCCCATGCGGAACTGGAACTTGAGATCATCGCCACGCTGTCAACCGAAGAGCGTGACGACCTGGCGCAGCTTCTCAGCGGTCTTGTCGCGGCCAATAATCTGGGCTGATGGAATGGGCAGACCGCGGAACGCGATAAACCTCGACGATATAGAGCTTTCCGCACGCCGCTACCTGCCGGGTTTTCTGTATGATTTCATTGCCGGGGGCGTCGACGGCGAAGCCGGGCTTGCGCGCAATCGGCAGGCTTTCGAACGCTACCGGCTTCTGCCGCGTTACCTTCGCGATGTGTCGAAACGCAGTCTTGAGACACAGCTTTTCGGACGGCGATATTCAATGCCCTTCGGCATCTCCCCGACCGGCCCGGCACAGATTTTCCGACGCGACGCCGACCGCTTTCTCGCAGCGGCGGCGCGGGAGGCAGATATTCCGTTCGCGCTGTCGGGTGCCGCTGGCGCCTCGCTTGAGGATATCGCCCGGATCGCACCGGACCATGCGTGGTTCCAGCTTTATCCGGCGCGCGACCGGTCCATCACTCACGACCAAATCCGCCGTGCCCGCGACGCCGGGATTGCAGCCCTCGTCCTGACCGTGGACACGCCGGTCACACCCAAACGGGAGCGCCATCTCCGCAACGGGATTTCGGTTCCGTTCCGCCCGAAACCGTCACACTGGCCCCGGCTGGCCCGCGAAGTCCTGAACCATCCCGCCTGGTTCCTCCGCTTTCTCAGCAGTGGCGGCATCGAAACCATGAACAATTGGCGGCAATACGCAGCCGAGAACGCGACGCCCTCAGAAGTTATGGCATTCTTCTTCGATCAGGCGTTCGTCCCGGGAAAGACAGGCACGCTTGTCTGGCGCGATGTGGAGGACATCCGTAGCCGCTGGCCGGGTCCGCTGATCGTGAAGGGCATCTTGCACCCCGCAGACGCACGACGCGCCGTCGACACCGGCGCAGATGCCGTCATGCTGTCAAATCACGGCGGTAAGGCGCTGGACGAAGCGCCAGCCCCCATCGAAATGCTGCCCCGGATAAGGGCAGAGGTCGGGGCAGAGATCCCGCTTCTCGTCGACAGCGGCGTGCGGCGCGGATCGGACATCATCAAGGCCCTGTGCCTCGGCGCGGATTTTGTCTTCGCCGGACGCCCGACCCTCTACGGCGTCGCCGCGGACGGTCAGGACGGCGCGCGCAAGGTTCTGTCGATCCTGCGGCAGGAAACCGATCTGGTCATGGCCGGAATCGGCTGTGCCCGGATAGCGGAACTGGGACCAGAGTTTCTGGAGGAGAAGACGGGATGCTGACAAGACGGCTCGGCCGGTCCGATCTCATGGTGCCGCCGGTTGTGTTCGGCGGCAACGTGCTTGGCTGGACCGTGGACGCGCAGAAGAGCTTCCGGCTGCTGGACGGCCTGATCGACCGGGGCCTCAACATGATCGACACGGCCGATGTCTATTCCAACTGGGCAGAAGGCCATGAAGGCGGCGAATCCGAAGCATTGATCGGCGACTGGCTGTCGATGCGTGGCGGGCGCGACCGGGTCATCGTCGCGACCAAGGGCGGGATGCGAATGGGCGAAGGACGCGAGGGGCTTTCCGCGCGCTGGCTTACGCAGGCCGTGGACGATTCGCTGCGCCGCCTGAAGACCGATTACATCGATCTCTACCAGCTTCATCAGCCCGACGATAAGACGCCGACCGAAGAAACCGTGCAGGTCATGGCCCGGCTGATCGACGCCGGGAAAATCCGCTTTTTCGGCGTTTCAAACTTCAGCGCTGCCCAGATCAGCGACCTGCTGCGCGTGAGCCATGATCTGGGACTGCCAAGGCCGGAAAGCGTTCAGCCGGAATTCAATCTGATCGCGCGCAATGAGTTCGAAGGTACGTTGGCCGAATTGTGCCAGCGCGAAAAGCTGGGGGCCATCAGCTATTTCGCACTCGCCGCCGGGTTTCTCAGCGGCAAATACAGAAGCCAGGCCGATCTGAAAGGTGCGCGCTCGGCCCGCGTCGCCTCGTTCATGAACGAACGGAATTTGCGCATCCTGCAAAAGCTGATCGCCGTGGCGGAGGCAGAAGGGATCTCCCCCGCAGCAGCCGCGATTGCGTGGATCAGGACGCAGCCCGCGATTACCGCGCCTATCGCCAGCGCGACCAGCATGGCGCAGCTTGATGAAATCGTGATCGCCGCGCGCCACGAACTCGACCCGCAGTCACTTTCGATCCTCAACCGCAGCGACGCGCCCTGACGCTTCGGGCGCAGCGTGGCCACGCGCCGCAGCCGGTCAGCCAGATCAAACCGCCGCAGCGGTTTTCGTCGCAGCCACCTTCCGCAGGAAGGCCGCCATATCGTCAAGGTCGCGACAGGCGCCGACGCCAAGCTGGTTGATCTCTTCGGTCACGTCGACCGGAAGGCCGGAATTGGAATCCTTCGGCACCTCGTTCAGGCGTCCGCCCACCATGACCGGCAGGTCAACCCCCTGAGCTTCGGTTTCCTTCAGAACCGCGCGCGAATAGCCAAGTGCGACGCCGTTATAGGTGCTGAATGCAATCACATCGGCCCGGCCCTCGATCGCGCGCGCGACCAGCTTCTCCGCGTCGATCGCGACACCCGCATCGACAATCTCGGCACCCAGCCCGATCAGCGCCTGTTCGACGAGATACTTGCCATGTTCATGAACATCCGTCGTTCCGATGCACACGCGAAGCGGCGCGGCAAGCCGGTCCTGCCCGGCCACCCAGGCCTCGGCCTTGTGGTTAAGTTCGCGCGCCCACTCCGCATGAATGAGCGGGACACGCCCACGCGGTCCCTCGGCTCCGGGACCGAACAGCGCCTCCATCCGCTTCGGACCCATCCGCCGGATCGCCAGCATCAGGGCCGCCGGATCATCCGCCGGAACGCCGCGATCTGCCAGCCCCCGAAGCGCCGTCTGCGCAAAGCGCCGCCCCCCGGCCACCAGTTCATCGGCCATCGCGGTCACCTTGCCCCAGTCGAGCAGCGTGTCATAGAACGGCGAATGCTGGGCCAGCCGATGCGCGAATATCTGGGCATCGATGATTTCATCGACATCCGGTATCCGCTGGTTTTCGGTCACCGGAACCGGGTTGACGGCATGACCAAGCGGCCAGCGCCCGAGCGCGAGCGTATCCGCCAGCAAATAGCTGGCAAGGCTCGCATAATTTCCCGCAGCCGTTGACTGATAGGAAACGGTGTTGCCGAAAATCATCGTGCCGGGCGTATCGGACACCTGCGCCAGTGCGGCATGGAATGCGGCGCGCGACAACGGATCGCTGAAGTGATGCCCATAGCAATGGCTAAGCCGCGCGCCGATCAGGTCTTCGACGATATGTTTCTCGATCAGCACCATCCCAAGCGCACATGCCATGTCGATGAACAGGCCCGCAAAGCCGTCATCGAGGTTGGAATGGACGAGTATCTCCGCCTCCTGCCCGGCAATCACCCCAAGCGCCGTGACCGTCGCCTCGGTCGTGGCAACGTCGTCGTCCCAATAGGGCAAGCGAAACGTGAAATACTGGCCCAGATTGCCAAGCGAAGACGCACCTGCCGCCAGCGCTGCACAGGTATTCTCGACCGCGCCCGGCAGGCCAAGCATGAAATCCCCGAAATGCGAAGCGGCAGGTGCCGCATGGGTGATCCGGGCAAAGTCCTCCGGCGCGTTCAGCACGATCCCGGTGCCACGCATCGCTGAATCGCGCCGCTCCTTCGGATAGCCCATCGACCAGTCCAGCGTGATGCCGAACCGGTCGACGGTCACGCCTTCCTGCCGGCATTTTTCATGCACCTCCCCGATGGCCGAGATCGTCCGGTCGACATTCCGAAACCCGATATGCGCATGCTGCATGATCCGCCCGGTGCCGGAAACGCGACGCTTGTATTCAGCCTCCGAGGCCACCCCCTGTTCGGTCAGGAACGGACAGGAACCGAACGACCAGCCGCGCGCCAATTTGCGCCCCGCGGCCAGCAGATCGCGGCCCGGCGTCAGGGCAGGATCAATCAGGATGCGGGAATCCGGGCTGACATCTGGCATTTCTTCGTCCCCTTATCGCAGTATCGGGCAGAGAGAGCGGACATATTGTCCCGCCCGTCTCAGTTACAGCTTTCCCTGACCCAGTCCCAATAGACCCTGGCCGCCCGCCGTGTCAGTTCGCCGGGTTTGCCATCGCCGATCACATGGCCGTCGATTTTCGTCACTGGCGTGATCCCGCCCAGGGTGCCGGTCACGAAGGCTTCATCGGCAGAATAGGCCTGCGTCAGGGTGAAATCCTTCATATGCGCCGCGCCGATCTTTTCGGCCCACAAATCGAAGACATGGCCCCGGGTGATCCCGTTGAAGGAATAAAGACCCGGCGAAGTCCACAACTCCCCCTTACGGATAATGAAAAAATTGGTCGAGTTACAGCTTGCCACCAGCCCCCGCTGATCCAGCATCAGGGCTTCATCGGCGCCAGCCGCAATGGCCTGAATCAGCGCCTGAATGAGATTGAGCCGGCTATGGGAGTTCAGACGCAGATCAAACACATCCGGCGTCGAGCAACGGAACGTCGATGTGAACAGCGACAGCCCGTTCTCCGACAGCTCCGTCCTCGGCTTCTTTATCTCGGCCACGATCACCACGGTCGCGCCGGAGGCCATGAAACGCGGGTCCTGGTTCGGCGTGGTCTTGCGTCCGCGCGTGATCATAAGACGGATATGCGTGTTGTCCGCAAACCCGTTCTTTTCACAGGTTGCCAGCACCGCCTGCACCACCTCTTCACGGCTCATGCCAATATCCAGCGAGATGGCGCGCGCGCCCTCGAACAGACGGTCCATATGCTGGTCAACCGACAGAAGCCTGCCATTCACCAGCCGCAACCCCTCCCAGATTCCATCACCCAGAACGAAGCCTGCATCGAAGACGGAAACCGTCGCCTTGTCGCGATGCACGAAATCGCCGTTCACATAGATCAGGGCGTCGTCATTGCGGGGATCGCCATCATAGGATTGAGCACTGGAAGCGGGATTCATGACGGGCCTTTCTGGCTGAAAACTCAGAGTGAAAATTCGGACGACCGGGCGACGAAGGCACGGGTCAGTTCCTTTTGCGGGCTCTTGAAGACCTGTTCGGCTGATCCGGTTTCATGCACGACACCGTCATAGAGATAGATGACATGGGTCGCGAAGCGATAGGCGAAGCCGAGCTCATGGGTCACCAGCAGCATCGTCCGCCCGCTCTCGGCCAGCGTCAGGATGGTGCGCAGCACCTCCCCCACAAGCTCCGGGTCGAGCGAGGATGTCGGCTCATCGAACAGCAAGACCTCCGGGTCCAGGGCAAGCGCGCGGGCAATGGCAACCCGCTGCTGCTGACCACCCGACAGACGGCCCGGATACACATCCAGCTTGTCGCCAAGACCGACCCGCTCCAGCTCTTCGGCGGCACGTTCGCGCGCTGCGCGTCGGGGGCGGTGCAACACCGAAACCAGCCCCTCCATCACGTTTTCAGCAGCGCTCATATGCGGGAAAAGATTGAACTGCTGGAACACCATGCCGACCCGCTTGCGCACCGAGATCAGCTCACGCTCGCTATAGCTGACCGTTTCCGACCCGTCCCGGCCGGTGCGGGTCGTTCCGATCCGCTCACCATCAAGGATCACCTCGCCGCCGGTCGGCAGTTCCATGAAGTTCAGACAGCGCAGCAGCGTGCTTTTGCCCGACCCCGAGCCTCCGATAATGGCAATGCGGTCACCACGTTTCACCTCAAGATCGATGCCTTTCAGCACATCGAGGCTGCCGAATGACTTTCTAAGCCCGATGCAACGGAGGATCGTTTCGTCGGTCAGGGCAGCGGCGGTCTCGGTCATCTGCGGGGCTCCTGTTATTTCGTCTTGCGCGATCATCGTCAGGCTCTCCTGCGCATCCGGCGCTCAAGCGCGGCTGAGGTCCATGTCAGCGGATAGATCATCACCAGATAGACAAGGCCGACCGTCGTCAGGATTTCCAGCGGACGGTAATAGGTCGAGGACAGCATCCGGCCCTGATACATCAACTCCTGAACACTCAGGATCGAGGCCAGCGACGTGACCTTTGCCACCTCGACCGCCCGGTTTGTGAAAGCTGGCAGCATCCGGCGGAAGACCTGCGGCAGGATCACCCGGCGGAAGGTCGCGGACCGGCTCATGCCGATGGCCTTCGCACCCTCCCATTGCCCCCGCTCGACCGACTGAATGCCGGAGCGGTAGATTTCCCCGGAAAACGCAGCCGTATTCAGGCTGATGCCAAGAACCGCGGCGAAAAACGGGGTAAGCTGCGCCCCGATCAGGATCGGAAACGCATAGAAGAACCAGATCAACTGGATCAGGGCGGGAATATTCCGGAAAATCTCGACAAATGCGCGCCCGATAAAGCGGAGCGGCCATGAGGACGAGATCCGCATAAGTGCTACGAAAAACCCGATCACCAGCCCCACGGCAAGGCAGACCGCCCACAGCTCCAGCGTGACGATGACCCCACGCCACAGCACGGGCAGGATATCGACGACAAGAGAGAAATCGAACTGATAACCCATGCCTCAGATCTCCTGCAGCCGGTCTTCGGCCATCCTTGCAAGCGACGACAGAAGGTAAAGCAGCGCGAAATAGATCGCCGCCAGCAGCGTGTAAGTTTCGAGCGGACGATAGGTGATGGAGGCGATCTGCATCCCCTGATACAGAAGCTCCCCATAGGCGAGCGTTGAAGCCAGCGAGGATGTCTTAACAATCTCGAAGGACCGCTCCACGAACGGGGCAACCATTCGCCGCGCCGCCTGCGGAAGGATGATCCGGCGCAAAGCCTGCCGCCGCGACATGCCAAGCGCCGTCGCGCCCTCCCACTGTCCTTTCACGATGGACTGAATGCCGCCGCGCAACACCTCCGCATAGAAGGCGCTGGACTGGGTCGCCAGCGCAATGACCGCCGCTTCCAGCGGCCCCAGATTCACATCCGCCACGACCGGCAATGCGTAATAGACCCAGAAGAAATGCACGATACCGGGGGTGTTTCGGTAGAACTCGATATAGGCGGTCCCGATTATTCTCAGCGGCAGCAGGTGAGACATCCGCATCGCCGCAACGATCCCTCCCCCGACGATGCCGAACAATATCGCCAGCACCGAGATCGCGATCGTGCCCCACAACCCCTCGGCCAGCATCGGCCAATAGGCGAGCACCGCGCCAAAATCCCATTGATATTGCTGCATTCAATCCCCCGCCGCAGGAGCGACGCATCGGTCGCGTCGCTCCGCAGGATTATCTGCCATACTCAGAAACGGCGCCGGCCCCGATCAATCCCAGTCTTCCTTGACCAGCCCGGGCACGGTTTTCGGGTCCAGACCCTTGGTCGCAAGATAGGTCTCGAACATCTCTGTCGTCTGGCCGCTCTCATACGAATTGGTGATGAACTCATTGACCCAATCCTTGAACGAGGGATCGTCGGCCTTGGGCAGCCCGACCGAGGTCGGAACCGCATGGATCGGCTTCGGCAACACCACGCTGCCGGTGCCAATGCGCGAAACCTGCACGATCAGGGCCGGATGGAACTGCGACACGGCATCGACGCGGCGCGAGGCGAAGGCCGCGACCGCCTCATCATTGGATGCGAAACGCTCGATCTTCGCTTCGGGCAGCGTCTCGGTCAGCAGGCGATCCACGCTGGTCCCAAGCGTCACGCCGATGCCCGTGCCCTCGACGTTCAGATCCTGCCATTCCGCGACTTCCATCCCGTCCTGAATAAGCGCGCCCATGGCATAGTAGAATAACGGGTTATCGGGAAAATCGATCGCCTTCTTACGCTCCTCCGTCGGATCGAGGACGAACATCAGGTCAATTTGCCCGGCCTGAATCGCCGCAACCGAATTTGCCCAGGTGGTTTCGACGGGCGTGAATTCGACACCCAGTTCCGCGGCCATCGCCTTGCCCATCTCGACCCCGACGCCGGTCCATTCCTGCGAGATCGGATCCTTGTAAAACCACGGATCAGCCGCCGCCATGCCGACGCGCAGCGCACCCCGCTCGGTCACCGTCTCCAGCGCGGTCTGGGCCGCGACCGGCAGCGTCGTCGCAAAGGCTATTGTCGCAGCCACCACGGCCCGCATCATTGATCGCTTTGAAAACATTCGGTTCCTCCCATGAACACCTGTTTGCGTTATGGCCGAAAGAAGGCGCATCCAGCCATCGCTTATTGTTGACAATCTGCTGTCGGCAAAATTAAATCAAGAAAAAAGTTAACCCTTGTGCGAGTGTTTGCGTGGGCTATCAGCATCACGCAGAAGTCGAATAGCAAAGCGGACGAGGAGACGCCGTGGCACTGGCAGAATCAAGAACCGGGATCGGGCAACTCCAGCGGACGACCTTCCGCAGACAGATCGTCGACGCGCTGCGGGCATCGATCATCAGCGGCGAACTCGCCCCCGGTGCGCCGGTTGTCGAAGCAGAGATGGCCCGCATCTTCGGCGTAAGCCGCGGCCCCCTGCGCGAAGCACTCGGCGAACTCATCAAGGAGGGGCTGCTCGTCACCGTACCCTATACCGGCACCCATGTGGTCGAATTGTCCCTGCAGGAGGTGAACGAAATCTTCTCGCTCCGCACCGAACTGGAAGTGTTTGCCTTCCGGCAGGTATGGGACCGGCGCGACGCCGCCTATCGGACAGAGCTGACACAGCGTCATGAACGCCTCCTCGCCTGCATCGAAAAGGGCGATGATGAGGCAAGCATCGCCGAAGAACTCTCCCTCCACAGCCATGTTTATGAAAGCTGCGGCCACTCTCTGCTTCTCAATGTCTGGAACGGCATGCGCGGAAAGCTGCAGCTTTACTGGGCCGCACATCATCGCGCGCATCGTCGGCGCGGCCCGCTGGCGACCGGGCATCTGCGATATGTGGAACTGGCACAGGGCGATGATCTCGACGCCATGATCGCGGAGATCAGGGACCATATGGTCAGGGGTTTCAGCCGCACCGAAGCCTTCCTGCGCGAACGGGAAACCAGAAAACAGGAAGACACCCCATGACCGGCACAGATCGTCCCGATGTTCTGCTCATCACCGTCGATCAGTGGTCGGCCCATATGCTCGGCGCGGCAGGCCATCCGGTGATCCAGACACCCACGCTGGACGAGCTTTGCCGTAATGGCACACGCTTCACGAATGCCCATAGCGAATGTCCGATCTGCGTACCCGCCCGCCGCTCGCTCATGACAGGCGCGTCGTCGCGTCGCCACGGCGACAGGGTTTACGACGATCAGATGCCGATGCCGCCCGAAACCCTCGCCGCCTCGTTTTCCGCCGCCGGATACCAGACCCACGCGGTCGGCAAGCTGCATGTGTTTCCGCAGCGGGACCGCATCGGTTTCCACGATGTCCAGCTTGAGGAAGAAGGCCGCGCCCAATACGGCGTGATGGATGATTACGAAATCTGGCTGGGCGACAAGGGATATCCCGGCCAGCAATTCGATCATGGCATGAGCACGGACGGCTATGTCCACAGGCCCTGGCACCTGCCCGAAGAACTCCATGTCACGAACTGGTCCACCCAGCAGATGATCCGGCAGATCAAACGCCGCGACCCGCTCAGACCGGCATTCTGGTATCTGGCCTACCGCCACCCGCACCCGCCGCTTGTGCCGCTGCAAGCCTATCTCGACATGTATCGCGATATGGAGATTGAGGCTCCGATAACCGATGATTGGGACGCGACACAGGATCTGCCCTTCGCGGTCGCCTCCAAACGGAAGCGCGGCGAAAAATACTCGGCGCGCCAGATCGCCGAAATCCGTCGGGCCTTCTATGCGCTCTGCACCCATATCGACCACCAGCTGCGGCTGATTATCGGCACCCTGCGCGAGGAAATGCTGCTGGATAACACCATTATCCTGTTCACATCGGATCACGGCGATATGCTGGGCGATCACGGGCTCTGGGCGAAAAGCCTGTTCTATCGCGGCTCGGCCAATGTGCCGATGATCCTCATGGGGCGCCCGACCGACACCGCGATCGGCATCGGCGCCGAGGATGACCGGCTCGTCACGCTGGCCGATGTCATGCCCACGCTCCTGTCGCTGGCCGGTATCGAAGTCCCTGACAGCGCCGACGGTCGCCCGATGATCTCCGAAAGCCCGCGCCAGATGATCTATGGTGAGTTCGGCACGGGCAGCGATGCAACGCGCATGGTCCGTGATGCACGCTACAAGCTGATCTATTACCCTGTCGGCAACAGATGCCAGCTTTTCGACCTGCAATCCGACCCGGATGAGCGGCACGACCTCGCCGGCACGGCCGAATATACGGAAACCCTGGACCGGCTCACCACCACCCTGATTGCCGAGCTTTACGGCAGCGATCTGGACTGGATTCGCGACGGCAAATTGATCGGCCTGCCCGACAAGCCTGCCATGCCCCGCCAGAACCGGAACCTGTCAAGCCAACGCGGCCATCACTGGCCACCGCAAAAACACTCCAACATGCGCCAGTTGCTGACAAGCGCATGACCCGGACGCGTGCGATCTGATCCAACCGACCCACTGGCCGGATAGCGATATGCCCGGCGTATAGCGCGACCTGCACCGGGCCGAATTTCAGGTTCCGGTGTGGCGCATGGGGCTGAGGGGCTGGCGGCTCCGGGTCGCGCTCTGCAACGACCGCAGCGTTAAAGATTGCGACATCATTCTCCCCGATACTCCCCCCGGCCCTCGGTTGCCCGACGATCAACGCTCTGGCAGCCACGGACATGATGGCCTGATCAGCAGATGGAGTAGGCAGATGGATAACTACGGGCGTCTTGAAACCCCGAGCGGCGGCGACCTCGAACGGATCGAGGAAGAGTTTCGCCGCGAAACCTCGGATCGACCAACCCCGGAACCAGTCGCGCAGGTTGCGGCAGAGAGCACAGCACGGCTGAAATCCGCGCAAGAACAGGGCCTGTTGATGGTCGAGATCCCGCTCGACGAGATCGACGAAGGCGCCATGATCCGGGATCGCATGACAATGAGCGAGGAGGCGATCACGGAACTGCGACTGTCCATCGCTGCACACGGTCTGCGGTTGCCCATTGAAGTTTTTGAAATGGAAAACCCCGGTGCGGCTGGCCAGCGCTACGGTCTGCTGTCCGGCTATCGCCGCCTGCTTGCGGTGCGCGGCCTGCTGGAGCTGACCGAGGCGGAGAAGCACCGGACCATCCGCGCCATCATCCGACCCCGGGCAGACACCGGCAGCGCATTCATTTCAATGATCGAGGAAAACGAGGTTCGCGAGGAACTCAGCCATTTTGAACGCGGCCGCATCGCTGTCATCGCCGCCAATCAAGGTGCCTTCGCCAATACCGAAGATGCCGTGGACAAGCTCTATGCGACCGGCTCCAAGGCCAAACGATCAAAGATCCGGTCTTTTGCGCTGATCTTCGAGGAACTCGGTGACATGCTGCAGTTCCCCGAGCGCCTGTCCGAGAAGCGCGGCCTGCGTCTGGCGGCGGCGCTGCGGCGCGGTGCGGAAACGGAGCTGCGCAGTCTCTTGTCCCAGCACACGCCAGAGAATGCGGACCAGGAATGGACGATTCTGGAACCTGCCATCAGCGATCTGGAGGCCGCACCGCGCGACACCAGCAGGGGCGGCAGGCCGCGCTCAACTCCGCCTGTGCGATATGGTTGGACTGACGACCAGACATTGGTGACCTCGGCGGGCATCACCATCCGGCGCGCGCGGGACGGACGGGGCCATATCCTGCGTTTTGAGGGCGAGGCGCTGACCGTCGAACTGATGGATAGTCTGATGCTGGAAATACGTTCGTTGCTGGAGAAATAGGTTTCGCGGCGAAACTTGGCGGAGGGGTCAATCCTCCAACAGATCGGTCGCCGGATTATCCTCGATCTCGACATCAGCATAGTAGCTCTGCGCCTGCTGGACGGAGCGGTGCAGCGACAACTGCATCGCCGCTGCAATCGGGGCGCCGTCGCGCGCGGCTTGGGTCAGGAAACCCGATCGCAGCCCGTGGGCCGAGGCGAAATCGGGCGGGTAGCCGGCCAGTTCCAGCCGGTGACGGACAATGCCGCGAATGCCGTCCGGGGTGATCCGGCGGGGCAGGGGCCGGTCGGCGAGGCTGATCGGCCGGAACAGCGGCCCGTTATCGAGCCGCGCCAGCCCGATCCAGCCCAGGACCGCCCGCGCCGCCCGCCCCTTCAGCGGCAGGCGCGGCGCGCGCTCCGGACCAGTGGTCTTGGTCGAGAGCAGCCGGATGCGGATCAAGCCTTTCTCGGTGAATTCGCGGGCATCGATATCGTCGACATTCAGCCCGGCGATCTCTGACCGCCGCCGCCCGCCCGAGGCCCAGCCGAGCATCAGCACCGCGCGGTCGCGCATCCCGCGATGACTGCCATCGCAGGTCGCCAGCATCGCCTCCAGCACCTGCCGGGTGATGGGATGGGCCGATTTCGGGGTCCTTTCCCGCGCCGCTGCCCGCCTCGCCCGGCCACGGGCCTGCCGGATCAGCGGCGCCTCGAACGGCGAAGGCAGGTTGCGCATCCGGTGAAACGCCCGCCACGAGGCGATGCGCCGGTCCAGCGTCGCCGGGGCCGGGCAAGCGAGCGTCCTGCGCAGCCCGGCGGCGATCAGCGCGTCCGCCACGGCACGGGCCTCGCCGTCGCTGTCGGTGAGGTCGACCGAATGATCGAGCACGAAGCGCAGCGCCACCTCCTCCGCCTCCGGCCAGGCCAGCGGTGCTGCGAAAGCGGTCCGTTTCCAAGCGCTGATATAGGCCAGATCCCGCTCCCAGGCGCGCAACGTGTTTTCCGGGGTGCCGCGACGGTAAAGATCGGTGAGCAGTCCGGCATCGCTGCTGAAAAGCGTTGCGGGCAGGGGCAGAGCAGGGGGATTTGGCGTGCGCATGCGGGGATTATGGCGCGCTATTGCATCATAGCCAAGAGCCGCGATAAGAGTTATTTATCGCGGATACATGGTCAAGATGCAGCATGCATATGTGATCGTCGTTCGTTTTTACTGTGATGATACAAAGCAATACTGCAGCCATACCACGCAGCAGAAGCTTGGGACCGCAGAGCCTGATCCAGCGGTTCTGTCGCAATCTCTGTGGCCGAACCTCACTCCGCCTCGTCCATCAGGCCGCGCACCCAATATCCGGTTGCAAGTGCCGCCGGGATGCCCAGAGGGACTGCGCAGATCAGGGCTGTCACCGGCGGGAGTGCCTGAAAGCCGAGTGCCTGGCCCATCAATGCGAGCATGAACAGGTTGATCGCCACGGCGAGCATTGCGAAGGGGTAGAGAAGCAAGGCCAGCTTCCAGACCGGCCACCTGCCGTCGCGGCTCATGACACGGCCCCCGACACCGGCGAGCCGCCGACCGCTTCGGTTACAGTCCTAATGGCTGGTGCCTTCGGAAAAGGTGATCTTATTCCAGACATTGTATTTCCCTGACGGCTTGTTCATGGGCAGACGCATCACCTCTTCCAGCGTTGCCGCATCATAGACGATCACGGCACCGTCCTCCTCCCAGACAGAGACCAGCGCATATCGCCCGTCGCGCGTGAACTCCACATGCGCAACCGTGGCGCCGGGTTCGGGGCGGAGCGTTTTCACGATCTCCAGCGATTGCTTGTCGATGACATGCATGACATCGCGATTCGGGCCAAAGAAGACGTCGGCCCAGAAATAGGGGGTGTTTTCGTGGCTGCGCAGGAAGAAGCCGGGGCCCTCGGTTTCGATGGTGCTCACCAGTTCCCAGCTTTCCGTATCGATGACCGAAATCTTGCCTTCCTTCAGATGCGGCGTGGCCATCACGCGCCGGTCGCCCCTGTCCCAGCTGATACCGGACCCCAGATGCGGCATACCGTTCAACGGCAGCTCGGCAATCTCCTGCCCGACGGTGAGGTTGACCACCACGGCGCGACTGCCGTCGCGCGCCGCGCCGATCAGGTTTCTGTAGTCGTCGGAGAAGAAGAAATCATCCAGCGGTTCGGCGATCTCGATCCGGCGCCGGGCGAAGAGGCCCTCGGAGGACGGGATGGCCTCCACCATATCCTTTTCATAGCTGTGGACGAACCCTTCATAGACCGCCGCCGCGTCCGGGTCGGTCGCAACCTCCCAGATCTCGGCCGCGTCCTTGAGCGCGAGGATGAAGGAGTCGCGTTGCGGTGCCTGGTAGACCGCGGAAACGCGGCTTTGCGTTCCGTCCCTGGCGATGATTGGCATGACCTTGACCGGCGTCAGATCATCGGTCGACAGGATCGCCAGTGTCATCGGCAGGTAGTTGGCCACGGCGAGCCATTTTCCGTCGCGGCTGATCGCGATATTGCGGCTGTTGAGCCCGGCGCGCACCCGGCCCACTTCCTGCAGCGACCACAGGTCGTATTTCTGCACCCAGCCATCGCGCGACATGATGAAGACGAACCGCCCGTCCGGGCTGAATTTCGGCCCGCCATGCACGGCGAACGGCGTCGGGAACCGGTCGAGCACCTCGAAACTGTCCCCATCCAGCACGGAAACATGATGATCGCCGGTTTCCACCACCAAGGTGATGTTCATCGGATCGGCGGACCAGATCGGCGCATCGGCCGCCTCATATCCGGTGCTCATCTCCCGGCTGGCCGTGATGTCGATGTCGGTCCAGTCCGGCACGACGTCCAGCGGCGTCGTCAGATATTCGGTCAGGGCGGCGATCTGATCCGCTGTCAGCGCTTCGGCAAAGCCGGGCATCTGTGTGGCCGGGCGACCGAGGGCGATCACCTCGTCCAGAACCGGTCCCCGCATCCGGCCAAGCGTTTCCGGGATCAGCGCCGGTCCCAGCCCACCCAGCCGGTTTTCGCCGTGGCATTCGGCGCAGTGGGTCCGGAAATCCTCATCCGCTTCGGCAAGGGCCTGGGTGGGCGGACATAGCAGCAGTGCGGCTGCGGCAGCCCTAATCGAAATTATGAACCGGGTCATGTCGTTTACCTCGGAAGGGGGTGGTTTCCAGACGGG
The DNA here is from genome assembly GCF_027912675.1 of Paracoccus sp. SCSIO 75233. Taxonomy (NCBI): domain Bacteria; kingdom Pseudomonadati; phylum Pseudomonadota; class Alphaproteobacteria; order Rhodobacterales; family Paracoccaceae; genus Paracoccus; species Paracoccus sp. SCSIO 75233. The sequence goes on from NZ_CP115757.1 coordinate 2,836,684, forward strand.
GGGCTTCGGTCACGCCGATCTCGTCCCCGCTCAGGTAACAGGCGGGGTCCTCGGCCCAGGGATCGCCGGTCAGTTGCAGCGCCCTGATCCGCGTGTTGCCGCCGCAGATATCCTTCAGCTTGCAGGCTCCGCAGCGACCCTTCAGCGGGCGGGGCCGGGTCCGCAGGACCGCCAGCATGGGATCGTCCCCCGTCCAGATCTTTGAGAACGGCGTCTCCTTCACATTGCCCACGGTGTAATCCGACCAGTAAGTGTCGGGATGCACATCGCCGAGGAAGTCGATATTGGCCACGCCGAGACCCGACGAATTGCCCCCCCAAGCCGCCAGATGCGCGCGCAGATGCGCCGCTTTCCTCGCGTCGAAATTCCGCCGGACCCAGTGCAGGAAATAGCCGGCGTCGGCGTCGTTGTTGCCGGTCACGATATCCAGCATCTGGCCGCCCGTTTCCCCCTCCCACGCTCGGGCGATCAGCAGGTCCATTGCCCGGCGGCTGCGCGTGTGTCTGGCATCCTCGCCGCGGTTCTTATCGCCGCGCCCGGCATAGACCAGATGCGAGAGGTAGAACTTATCCACGCCTTCATCGTCGCAGAACCGCAGAATATCGGGCAGGCATTGATGGTTGCCCTCTGTCAGGGTGAACCGCACACCCACCTTGATGCCACGCGCCTTGCATGCGCGCACGCCACGCAGGGCGTCGTCAAAGGATCCCTCAACGCCACGGAACCAGTCATTCGTGGCACCGATCCCATCGATGGAGATCCCGACATAGTGGAACCCGATCTCCGCCACCCGATCCGCCGTCTCGCCAAATATTCCGGTGCCATTGGTCGAGAGCGCAAGCATCCGCGACTTGCCGCGGGCATGGGCGGCAATGTCGAAGAAATCATCTCGCGACAAAGGTTCACCACCCGACAAGATCAGCCCCGGCACGCCCATCCGGCCAATATCGTCGAGCACCTCAAAGGCCTTTTCAGTGGATAGCTCGCCGGGAAAATCGACATTCGCCGACACCGTATAGCAATGCCGGCATCTGAGATTGCAGCGACGGGTCAGGTTCCAGATCACCACCGGCTTGACCGGCCCGTGGCGCTGCCTGACCGGCGTCGGTTCGACCAGTTGGCGCATATATTCGCTCAGTCGGAACATGCCGCTCCTTTCCGGCGGAGCCGCAGCCCCGTCTTTTTCAGGATCCGTGTTGAATAGAGAATGTCATTCGCGCGCGATGCGGCGCCCAGAAGCGTGGCGATCCGGGCCCGCTTCGCCTCGACTTCATCGCGTGTTGTGCCATGCACCATTGCAAAAAGATTATATGTCCAGTCAGGCGGCGCACGGGGGCGTTCATAAGCATGGGTCACAAAGGGCAGCGCGCCGACCTTCGCGCCCAACTCCGCCACGCGGGCATCCTCGACATCCCAGACCGTCATGCCGTTGGCCGTCATGCCCAGCCGATAATGGTTGGGCGCAATGGCAATACGGCGGATGACACCACTGTCCTGCATCGCCTGCAAGCGTTGCAGCAAGGCGGCTTCCGACAGGCCCAGCGATGCGGCGGCGGCGGCATAGGGGCGCGCTGCCAAGGGCAACCCGCCCTGCAGCGCCCGGACGATATCCCGATCCGTAACCGTCATGCCGCCACCCGAAAGCCGATGAAGAATTCCCGCCGTTTCGGAAAGCGCAGCACCTCGATCCCGGTTTCACGCGCGATCCCGTCTGCCGCCGCCGTGATTTCTTCCGGCGTCTCGGTCGCCAGGACGAACCACATATTCAGCCGATGCGCCCGCTGATAATTATGCGCCACCTGCGGAAATGCGTTGACCCGCTCTGCAATCTCTTCGAATTCCGCTTCCGGCGCCGCCATTGCACAAAGGCAGAATGCGCCGCCCATGGCCGCCGCATCGAAGAACGGGCCGAAACGCGTTATGGCACCGCCTGCCTTCATCCGCTCAAGCCGCGCGAGTAGGTCGTCGACGCTGGTCCCCAGCTCTGCGGCGATGCTGTCGAAAGGTGCGGGAACGAGCGGCAATCCCTCCTGCAAACGATTGATCAGGGCACGGTCTGTCGGGTCCAGTTTCATGCGGCCTCTCCTTTTTCCGACAGGATCAAGGCGCCGGTTTGTTTGAAGCAGCGGGTGGAGAACAGAACCTTGTGCGCCGCCCGGGCGAGCCCCGGCAGGGCCTGTATCCGGGCAAGTGTCGCCAATGCCTCCGACCGGCTGCGCGCGTGGATCATGTTGTAGAGCCGGTAATCCCAGATCCCGGCAACCGGCCGGCGCTCATAACACAGGGTCACGCCGGGCAGCCGGGCCAGAACCGGCCCGATCTCGGCACAGTCGTCGTGACTGACATTCCAGACGCACATCGCATTTGACCGCCAGCCGAGTGCCCGATGGCGCACGATCACACCGAGCCGGGAGATAACCCCGGCCTTGGCCAGAGCCGCCACACGTTCCAGCACCTCCTCTTCGTGGCGGCGCAGATGGGATGCGATGGCGGCCCAGGGGTGCGGCGTGAGCGGAAGGCCCCGGGTCAGGCATTGCAGGATCTCGCGGTCGCCCGTTCGCATCGCCGCGCGGTCCACGGATCGCGGCCCGGCCACAGGCCCGGCCTGTCCCTTCATGCAGAAACCGAGATCGACATTGAACGGTCGCACCAGCCGCAGGTCCAGCACCTGTCGGTCGGTGCGCTCGGAAATGCGGGCCAGAGCGTTATCCACATGCGTGCGATCCGGGCCCGTCACCACGAACCACAGGTTCCACGCGTCCTCCCGCAGGTAGGAGTGGTTGACGCCCGGCTCCTGCCCGATAATTCCGGCCACATGTTCCAGCTCATCCGGCCCGGCCTGCAAGGCTGCGAGCGTGCTGGCAGATACGATATTGGGCGCACAGGTTGCGCCGACGCGGGCGATCCGCCCGGCCTCCTGCATCCGTCCGAGCCGCTCCAGAACCTCGCATTCGCCGATGCTCAGCCGTGCGGCGAGAACCGCGAAAGGGGCCGGTATGACGGGAAATCCCCGCTGCCAGTCGTTCAGCAGGGCGGCATCGACGGGATCTGCGACGCTCTGCATTACAGCCCCGTCCGATGCGCACGGGCGGTGAAGAAGATGCCCGAGGGACTTTCGGCCTCGATCTCACCACGTTTTTCAAACGTTCTCGTGTCGTAGATCATGATCTTTCCGGCATCCCGGACCGATATCCAGACCTCGTTCCCGCGCGGCGTGAATTCCATATGCAGCACGGCAGGACCGGGCTTGAACTCATGGACCACCTGCTTGGTCACCGTATCGATCACCTGAATTGTGTCGTTCAGCGGATGGGCGAAATTGACCCAGACCTGCCGTCCATCCGGTCGGGCCATTGCAAAAACGGGCCGGCCATATGTCGCCGTGCGTCCTGTTTCGGTGAAATCGCGGGCATCCACCCACAGCACCTCGTGCCGTCCCACTGCAGGCAGAACGAACTCGGCACCCGTCGACGCCCATCCTTCCAGATGCGGCATCTTATAGACCGGCAAAGGCGCCTCGCCACGACCATAGCCGGGCAGCACCTGTATCGGCTCCGGCGTTTCGGCCCACAGATCCAGCGCGGTCAGCCCGTCCTCTCCAAAGAGCCCCGCGATGTAGGTCCGGCCATTTCCGGTCATCAGCGCATCATAGGGGTTCTGGCCAATCCCGGTGATTTTCGTGATGTCGGGATCGTCGCCGGACAGGTCGGCAATCCATGTCTCACCCGCATCCCAGAGGCTGAAGACAAATCGTCTGCCGGGCGCATCAGCCAGCCCGATGGTCTTCGACCCGGTCGGAATATCGGCCACCATGTCCAGCGTTTCGGCGTCGAAAATACGCACGCCGCCCGGTTCGTAATTCGACACGGCCACCAATGCGCCATCGTCGGAGATCGCGCCGCCAATGGCGTTTCCGGCCTGGACCACCCGGCCAGCGATGCGGCGTTCGGTGATGTCGACCTTGGTCAATCCTCCGTCACGACCAAAGACATAGGCGAAGCGTTCGTCCGGCGAATAGACCAGCGAGGCATGCGACAGATCGCCCAACCCCTCGATCCGGGCCAGAGCCGCCCGGTCGGACTGGTCGATAAGCAGGACGGAGCCGCTGGCGCGCTCGATCACCAACCCCAGATCGCCGGTGGCCACGGTCTCTGACATGGCGGCGGTCCCGGCGAACGCCAGTGCTGCGAAGGTCAGGATCAGGGGTCTCATTCGTTTTCTCCCGTTAGAAGATAATCGGCGATCCAGCGTGCCTCCTCGTCCGACATCAACGGTGCCCACGGCGGCATCGGCGTTCCGGGCACGCCCTGAAGAATGACGGAGGCCAGTCCGTCGCGGTCGTAATGGGCCAGCATGTCCGCTGTCAGCCCGGGGCCCAGACCACCCTTGAGCGTGAGCCCGTGGCAGGAGCCGCAATCCTGATGGACAAGCCGCCGGAGCGCATCGCCATCAAGATCCCCGGCCAGTGCCGGAGCACATGAGATCGCAAGGACCAGAAGGCTACGCATGCGCCGCCGTCATTGCCCGTGCCGCCATCTCTGACGGGATAGCGGTTTCGGAATAAAGCGAGACGACGCGGCCGATCACGAACAGAACCGGCGCTGTCAGCCCGGACAGACGAATGTCCCGGCCCAGCCGGTCGAGCTGGGATACGAGCCGCGTTTCCTGCACAGTCGTGGCATTTGCCACGGCAAGGACCGGTGTCGCGGGGTCGAGCCCTTCGGTCATCAGACCCACGGCGATCTGGCCGATATTGGCAACCCCCATATAAACGACGAGGGTGCAGTCCGGGTCCGCAAGCCGCTTCCAGTCCAGGTCGAGCACCTGTCCCGCCTGCCGGTGGCCGGTTACATATCGGACCGACCCCGCCAGCCCCCGATGGGTGAGCGGGACGCCGGTGGCGCTTGCCGCGCCCTGAGCGGCGGTGATGCCGGGTGCGTAGGCGACCTCGATGCCGCGCGCCGTAAGATACGCGGCCTCTTCCGAACCGCGTCCGAAAATCAGCGGATCGCCCCCCTTCAGCCGCGCCACGATGCGACCCTTCAGGGCCTGCGCCAGAAGGATGGCGTTGATCTCGTCCTGCGGCACGGAATGATGCTTCGCCGCCTTGCCGACCGCGATGCGTTCTGCCCTTGCCGGACATGTCGCGAGAATTTCTGGGGAAACGAGCCTGTCAAAAACCACCACATCCGCCTGCGAGAGCATGCGCATCGCGCGCAGCGTCATCAGTTCCGGATCTCCGGGGCCGGCCCCGATCAGATACACTTTTCCGGAGCTCGTCATGGCATGTCTTCCTATCTGGCAATCGCTGGATAAAATTGCGGCGGACGGGGAAAGGGGACGTCAGGGACCGTCCGCCGCGTGGGGGCTCAGTAAATATCGGCCCTTGTGTTGTAGACGTTGAACTTGCCGGTCGGGGTCACGAGGCGCTCATCCTTGATGACCTTCTTCAGCTCCAGCGTCTTGTCATCGACCACAACGATGGCGCTTTCCAGATCCTTGGCATTCCAGACCGAGAACCAGACTTCCGTACCATCCCGGTTGAATTCGGGCTGCACGACGCGCGGCTGACCGTCCTCGATCCCGGCCCATTCGCCGATCGGCAGGGTGATGAACGGCGGATCTTCGCCTTCCTTCATGTCCGGGATCTTGAACACTGCGACCGAAGACGAGATCTCTTCATCCGGGTTCAGCGTCGCATCGACATAGAGGTTTTCCGATTCCGGGTGCGTCTTGATGAACAGCGACCCGCCACCAAGGGCATAGAACGTCTCGGTGATCTTCCAGGCCTTGTCCGGATGGCCTTCCGGATCGGTCCCGATCAGTGCGACCGACTCGTCCCCCAGATGCGAGGTTGCCCAGACCGGACCATGATCGGGGTGCACGAAGTTCGCGCCGCGACCCGGGTGCGGGGTCAGCCCTTCGGTGTCGGTGATGCTGACAAGCTTGCCCTCCTTGGTGTCGATCACCACCAGCTTGTTGCGCGCATTCGCCGCGGTGATGAAATACCGCCGGGTGCTGTCGAGCCCGCCGTCATGCAGGAACCGCTCCGCCTCGATCTCCGTGGTCTGGAGGTTTTCGAGGTCGGTGTAGTCGACCAGAAGGATCTTGCCGGTTTCCTTGACGTTGACGATGAATTCCGGCCGGTAGTGGCTCGACAGGATCGCCGCCACGCGCGGTTCGGGGTGGTAGCTCTGCTCGTCATAGACCATGCCACGGGTGGACTTGATCTTGAGCGGCTGCAGCGTGTCGCCGTCCATGATGACGTATTGGGGCGGCCAGTACGCGCCGGCGATGGCGTATTTGTCTTCCCAGCCTTCCATCTTAGAGGTCTCGACGGAGCGCGCCTCCATCCCGACCTTGATCTCCGCCACGGTGGCCGGGGTTTCCATCCAGAGGTCGATCATATTGACCCGCGCGTCGCGGCCGATGACGAAGAGATAGCGCCCGGATGCAGAAATCCGGCTGATATGCACCGCGTAGCCGGTTTCGATGACGGCGTGAATTTCATAGGTGCCGCCGTCGATCAGGGCGATCTGCCCGGCGTCGCGCAGCGTGACCGACATCAGGTTGTCGATGTCGATGTCATTCATCTTCTCTGTCGGGCGATCTTCCGGTGCGACGACGACCTTCCAGCTTTCGCGCATTTCCTCCATGCCCCATTCCGGCGGCGAGGCCGGATCGAGAAGCAGGTAACGCGCCATGACGTCGATTTCTTCCTCGCTCAGATCGCCGGAGGTCCCCCAGTTCGGCATACCGGCGGGCGAGCCATAGGTGATGAAGCTCTGCAGGTAGTCGTAACCCAGTTCGCGGGTGAGGTCCGAAGTCAGCGCCTTGCCGGTCGCGCCCTTGCGCAGCACGCCGTGGCAGCCTGCGCAGCGCTGGAAATAAATCTCGTTCGCGAGGTCGAATTCTTCCTGATTTATAATCGGGTCGTCGGGACCGAGGCCCGGGATCTCAAGGTTCAGATCCCCAAGCGTGTCGTAACCGCCCGACGATGCCGCAGTGGCACTGCTTTCCTCTGCCGGTTCGGGCTCTTCCTGAGCCGCAAGCGGGCCGGCAACGGCCAACGCCAGCGCGGCGCTGGTGATCAACAGACGGCTGGGTATGGCTCTTATACTTTGCATGACGTTGTCTCCGTAAAGCTGGTGAGGCCGTGGTCTGTCTCGCACCGGGTCTGAGTCCCCTCCTTGACTTCCGTTAAGGATGTAATTATGTCGCAGACTACTATCTATGGTATAATTGTTGCCACCGATCCAATCCAACGGATTTCCGGCTTTCGCCCAACAATAGTTGGACAAATCGGCTGAAAATCCAGCGCCCCTGAATTCTGCGCGCGCATGGTTTCCCGCCTGTCGGCCGAGCGAAACTAAGATACCGTTTTAAGAGAATTTATTCTCCTTGACTTCCGTTAAGGATGTATCTGAAAGCGCCCTTCATAAGCTCTCCATCCAACCGGGCGAAGGAGAGCGCTATGCGCGACGTCATGACCAAAAGCATGGCCCGAAATATATTCTATGGCGGGTCGCTGTTCTTCATTCTCATTTTTGCGGCGCTGGCTTTGCATTCGCATCGCTACATCGTCACCACATCCACCGATGCCGAAGGGCTCACCGATAGCGTGGAACTCGGCAAGCATGTCTGGGAAAAACATGCCTGCATCAACTGTCACTCACTGCTCGGCGAAGGCGCTTATTTCGCGCCCGAACTCGGCAATGTCATGATCCGCTGGGGTGTCGATGACGACGCCGAGGCCGCCTACGAAACCTTGCGCGGCTGGATGGAAGCCATGCCGAGCGGGATCGAAGGTCGCCGCCAGATGCCGGCCTTCGATCTGACCGAAGAGGAATATCGCGGGCTGTCGGATTTTCTGTTGTGGACCGGCACGATCGATACCCAGAACTGGCCCCCCAATGACGCCGGCTGAGAAAGGACAAGTGAGATGAAATATCAAACGCAAAAGATCGCGATGGCCTATTTCTCGGTGGCATTGGCGCTTTTCGCGATCCAGATCATCGGCGGGCTGATGGTCGGCTATGTCTACGTCAACCCCAACTTCATGGCGGAGCTTCTGCCGTTCAACACTTTGCGGATGCTGCACACCAATTCGCTGATCGTCTGGCTGTTGCTGGGCTTTTTCGGTGCTGCCTATTTCCTGATCCCGGAAGAGGCGGAGCGCGACATCTATTCGCCAAAGCTGGCCTATCTTCAGCTGATCATCCTGGTGGTCGGAACGCTGGGTGTGGTGCTCACCTATGTCTTCAACCTGTTCGAGGGGAACTGGCTTCTCGGCAAGGAGGGGCGTGAATTTCTGGAGCAACCCAAATGGGTGAAGGTCGGTATCGTGGTTGCGGCGCTGATTTTCCTGTTCAACGTCTCGATGACCGTGCTGAAAGGCAAGAAGACGGCGATCACCAATGTCCTTCTGCTGGGCCTCTGGGGGCTTGCACTGCTGTTCCTGTTTGCCTTCTACAACCCGTCAAACCTCGCGCTCGACAAGCAATACTGGTGGTTCGTGGTTCACCTCTGGGTCGAAGGCGTGTGGGAACTGATCATGGCGTCGATCCTGGCCTATCTGATGCTCAAGCTGACCGGCGTTGACCGCGAAGTGGTGGAAAAATGGCTCTATGTCATTGTCGCACTGGCGCTGTTCTCCGGCATTCTCGGCACCGGGCACCATTATTACTGGGTCGGCGGACCGGGCTACTGGCAGTGGATCGGCTCGATCTTCTCCTCGCTGGAAGTGGTCCCGTTCTTCGCCATGATGGCTTTCGCCTTCGTCATGGTCTGGAAGGGCCGGCGCGATCATCCCAACAAGGCCGCACTGCTCTGGTCGCTGGGCTGTGCCACACTCGCCTTCTTCGGCGCCGGTGTCTGGGGCTTCCTGCACACGCTGCACGGGGTAAACTACTACACCCACGGCACCCAGATCACGGCAGCGCATGGGCATCTGGCGTTTTATGGCGCCTATGTCTGCCTGAATATCGCGATCTTCACCTATGCGATGCCGATCCTGCGCAACCGCGATCCGTACAATCAGGTTCTCAACATGAGCTCCTTCTGGTTGATGTCGGGCGGCATGGTCTTCATGACCTTTACCCTGACCTTCGCAGGCACGGTACAGACCCATATGCAGCGCGTGCTGGGTGAGTATTTCATGGACGTGCAGGACCAGCTCACGATCTTCTACTGGATGCGCTTCTTCTCGGGCGTCGCCGTGTTCATCGGTGTGCTGATGCTCATCTACTCGCTGGCAATGCCGCGCAAGGAGCTGGTCCCTCCGGGCCCGCAAAAGCGTCGCGGGCTGACGGATGATCCCGACCACATGGCCGCGGAGTAACACCGATGACCGGCAAACCAGATCGGACGGAGGGGGCTGAGGCCCCCTTCTACCTTGCCCAGACTGATGAATGCGAGGTTTTCGAAGCCGCATTCAACAACCGCCTGCCGCTGCTGCTGAAAGGACCGACCGGCTGCGGCAAGACCCGCTTCGTCGCGCATATGGCTGCGAGGCTGGGCCGGTCGCTTCACACCGTCGCCTGTCACGACGACCTGTCCGCCGCCGACCTGATCGGACGCTACCTGCTGAAAGGTGGTGAAACCGTCTGGGTCGACGGCCCCCTGACGCGGGCGGTGCGCGATGGCGCGATCTGCTATCTCGACGAGGTGGTGGAGGCCCGCAAGGACGTGACCGTCGTGCTGCATCCGCTGACCGACGACCGCCGCATCCTGCCGATCGACCGCACCGGGGAAGAGTTGATTGCCGCCCCCGGCTTCATGCTGGTCGCGTCCTATAATCCCGGTTACCAGAACATCCTCAAAACCCTCAAACCCTCGACCCGTCAGCGTTTTGTCTCGCTCGAATTCAGCTTCCCCGAACCGGCGGAGGAAGAGCGGATCGTCGCCCGGGAAAGCGGGCTGGACCCCGACCGGGTTAGGGCGCTTGTGCGGCTGGCGGGCAAACTGCGCGGTTTGAAAGGGCAGGATCTGGAGGAAGGGGTTTCAACCCGCCTCGTGGTCTATGCCGCCACGCTGATCCATCAGGGCCTGCCCGTCGAGCGGGCGATCCACGTCGCGATGATTGAACCGCTGACCGACGATGAGGATACGAAACGCGGGCTCCTCGATCTGGTCACGGCCGTCTTTGGGTGAGGTTGGCCCCGTGAACCGGATCACCTTCGAGCCGTGGGAACCCGAGGAAAGCGTCGGGAAACTATGGCACGCCTTCGTCAGTCGCCTGGATGCGCCCGAGGCGCATGAGGGAGCCGCGGTCGATCTTTCCGAGGTCGGCGGGCGACTGGCGGTCCTTTTCCGGGGCCTGGGCGGCAGCCCGTCTGTCGAGCTGCGCCCGGTCTCGGAAGAGGTGAGTTCTCACCGTCTGCCCTGGCGGCGCAGGCTTGGCACCCCGGTGGAAACCGTTCCCCGCACCAGCTTCGACGGCGAGGCGCTGCGCCTGCCCGCAAGACTGGCCGTCTTCCCCGAGCGGGAGGCGAACGCCGCCCTTTATGTCTGGCTCGCCGCGGCAGCGGCACATGCGCCGGAACGTCATCGAGAGGACGACCCGCTGCGTGCGGATTTGCGCGCTCTGGCGGCGGCGCGCGACATGGTCGCCGCAACGCTGGCCGATGCGCCCGGGCTGACACGCCTTTATCAGGCGTTGTGCCATGCATATCTGTCACAGCGCCCGCAGCCGCCCCTGCCACCGGCAGAGGCAGCGGTCGAAGCCATGATCCGGCACATGCTGGGCGCGCCCCTGCCCCCCGAGGCCGCTGAGATATGGGCGGCCATGAATGATGGCGGCGCTTTCGGCCAGACCGCGCCACGGGGCTATCGACCCTACCGGCCTGTGCCGCTCTGGCCGGAGCTGCGCGCCGTGGAAAGCAGCGCCCGTCACGAAATGGACCACGCCGAAACCGCCGACGCCGCGCCAGAGGACGGCGAGGGCCGGACCCATCGTGCCCGGCGGCGCGAATCCGAGCAGGCCGAGCGGAGCGACAGTTTCATCCTGCATAAATTTGAAGCGATCCTGTCCTGGGCCGAATTCCTCAACATCAATCGCCGGGTGGATGACGACGATCCCGACAATGCCCGAAAGGCCGCCGACGATCAGGACGAAATCGGGCTGGGCCAGATCAGCAAGGCACCGCCCACAAGGCTGAAGCTGCATCTCGATCTGGCGCCGGAAGATGTCGACCGCGAGCGCCTGTCCGAAAAGCTGACCTACCCAGAATGGGACTGTCGCGCCGGTGTCTACCTGCCCGACCACGCTTGCGTCCTTGCCTCCGTGGCAGAGCCCGCCGATGACGGCTTCGCCCGCGATCCCGCTGCCTCCCGCCGCATCCGTGCGGTCAAGCGTCAGTTCGAAGCACTGCGCCCCGCCCGGATGACCACACGCGGACATCTGGACGGCGATGCGCTGGATATCGAGGCAGCCGTCCGGGCAGAGGCGGACCGACGCGCAAGCGGCGAGGGTTGTGACCGCGTCTGGATGCAGACCCGGCCCGAGGCGCGCGATCTGGCAGTCTCAATCCTGCTCGACGCGTCGCGTTCGACCGAGAGCGCTATCACTGGCCGCGCCGTCATCGATATTGAACGCGAGGCCCTGAACGCGCTGGCATGGGGGCTCGATGCCTGCGGCGATGATTTTGCGATCAATGCGTTCTGGTCACTGAAGCGGCACCGGGTCTATGTGCAGAACTGCAAAGAATTTTCCGAGGAAATGGGACCGCTCGTCGAACGCCGCCTCAGCGCGCTGCGGCCGGGCTTCTATACGCGAATGGGCACAGCGATCCGCCATGTCTCCGCCGAGCTTTCGCGACAGCCCCGCAAACGACGGCTTTTGATCGTGATCACCGATGGCAAACCCAACGACCTCGACCACTACGAAGGCCGCCACGGGATCGAAGACTCCGCCAAAGCCGTGCGCGAGGCACGCCGCGCCGGGCAATCGGTCTTTGGCATCACCGTCGACCGCGACGCCCGATCCTGGTTCCCCCGGCTGTTCGGACAAGGCGGCTTCGCCGTCGTGCCCGACCCGGAAAAACTGATCTTCGCCCTGCCCCGGATTTATCGGCAGTTGGTGGGTGGGTGAGCGTTGGAGGCTGGATGCGGTTCCGGCGCAGTTGCAAGAATGCGGCGATAGAGCTGCGGGCGGCCATATTTCGCGCTGAGCTGTAGATTTGGCGTGATGGAAGTGGTTCCAAAAGCGTGCTCGCTCTCATCGCCCTAGGGCGAGAATTGCCAAACCCGGAAATTAGTCGCCAGGTCTTCCGCTCAACGACCAAGAAACCTCGTCTTAAGGATGGTGAGTGCCGTAGGGTGTCTTCTGCGCCTTTTACGGTAAAGACATTTTGTTGACCGAAACGCTGAACTGACACACACTCGACCATGCTGGATGCAATCAACATGACAATGACCTGATGCTAAATCAGCAGATTATTCCACAAATTGGGCGTTATCCAACGCGCAGGCAGGGGGTGCACGGGTGTGGCTTATGATGAGGGGCTGGCTGAGCAGATCCGCGCCGCGCTCGAACGCTTTGGCGGGGGTGAGGAGTTGAAGATGATGGGCGGGCTGTGCTTCATGCGCAGCGGCAATATGACCTGCGGCGTCATCGGCGACAGCCTGATGCTGCGGCTTGGCAAGGACGGCGCGGCGGCGGCGCTTGGTGAACCGCATGTCGCGCCGATGCAGATTGGTGGCGGTCGCACACCGAAGGCCTTCGTGACGGTCGGGCCTGAAGGGATCACGGAAGACGCGGTACTTGCCGACTGGATCGCCCGCGCCGTTGCCTTCGCCGACAGCCTGCCGCCCAAATCTCAGCGACGCAGATAGACGTAATAGGCCCCTTCCCCGCCGTGGCGCAGATGGGCGGAGCTGACCTGCTGGACGACTTGCGATAATGGCGGGCTATGCAGCCAGTGCGGCACCTGATGACGCAGCGCGCCGGGTCTGGTCGGCAACGGTCCGGGGTCGGCGGCACGGCTGCCCTTGCCTGTGATCACAAGCACAAGACGGAAACCGCGTGCGTGGCAGGACAGGATGAACCGCGCCAGTTCCGGCCCCGCCTCGGCGAGCGTCATCCCGTGCAGGTCCAGCTTCGCCTCCGGGCGCAGCTTTCCGCGCGTCATCTGCTTATGCACCTTGCGATCCATCCGCAGCGGGTGCGCCGACAATGCCTGAGCGGGCGACGGCGCGAGATCGTGTTTTTGCGGTTTGGTCTTGCCACCCGCGCCAATGCGAAAGCGCCTCTCCTCCAGAAAATCCTGCGGCGCGCGCGGAACCACCGGCACGGCCTTTTTGCGTTCAGGCTCGGGCGCCGGTGTGTCTTTTCGCGGCTTGGGGTGGAGCGGCGTTGCGCTGCGCGTCACGCGGGACCAGAGTTCGCGGTCCTCGGACGACAGGCCGCGCCGCCGGGGCATTAAACGCCGGTTGCGACGAGTTGCCAGTTCGGATCGGCCTCGCCCATCACCCGTTCAAACGTCCAGGTGTCACGCTGCTTGCGGGGGGTGGACGCATCGCCATCGACCACCTTGCCCTCGGCATCGCGGGTGGCGACCAGCATCTCGCCAAGGAAGCGCACCGAAAGTGCTGCCTGATTGGTCGAGGTATCGAACTCCGCCGCGGCGAGCGCGGTTTCGCGCGTCCCCAGAAACTGCACATCCACGGTCTGTCCGGCACGGTCGCGCGCATCGATCGCACCCTGAAATGCCCCGGCAACCTCTTCGGCAAGGAATGGGCGAACCTCGCCCAGATCGCCCTTTTCGAAGGCGACGAGGATCATTTCATAGGCCTGCTTCGCCCCGGACAGGAATTCGCCCAGCGAGAAATCGGGCTCAACCTGCTTCATGGCCAGCAACGCGGCATAGGCGGGGCTTTCGGGATCGACGTGATCGGTCAGATCCTCATCCTGCGGAGCGGCCTTGTCGCCGTCGATGACTTCGAAATCCCGCTCCGCCTGCCGCTGTTCGACCCGCGTCGGCTCGAACCCGTCGCGCGTGCCCAGTACGCCGCGCAGGCGAATGATCAGGAAAACCGCAATCGCGGCGAGCACAATAAGTTGGATCATCGGGTTCGACATCGCCATCCTTTGACGCCCATATCGGCGGTTTGTAATTCTGCGTTCCGGACCTATGTAGGGTCGCAAGGGGAACGAGTCCAGTTTCCCGGTCCAAGAGGAGAGACATGCCGCTGTTCATATTGTTCATCCTGATCCCGATCATCGAGATCGCCCTGCTCATCCAGGTCGGCGGGATCATTGGGGTCTGGCCGACGATTGCACTTGTGATCCTGTCCGCCGTCGTCGGATCGGCCCTTATCCGCAGTCAGGGACGACGGGCGCTGGCGGAGTTGCAGGATTCGTTCCGCACGCTGAACGACCCGACCCGCCCGCTTGCGCATGGTGCGATGATCCTGTTCGCGGGCGCGCTGTTGCTGACGCCGGGATTTTTCACGGACACCATGGGTCTGTTGCTGCTGATCCCGGCCGTGCGGGACTGGGTTATGCGGGTCGCCGGACGCCGGGTGAAGGTGACCCGCGTGGGCTTCGGCTTCGACACCTCGCGCCAACCCAGCCACGGCTGGCCGGGCCGCGACGATGGCGTGATCGACGGCGAATATACGGTTCAGGAAGATCCCTATTCGACGCGCGAGGATATCGAGCGCGACCGCCCTGCCCCGCAGGACCAGGACACACGCCGCAACGGCTCGCGTAAGCCGTCCGGCTGGACGCAATCGGATCAGGAACCGCCACGCTCATATTAACCCGGTCGATATTAACCGGCGACATTGAGACGCATGCGCTGTGATGATAGAACGCCGCGAACCCAAGTTTCCCGAGAGGACCCTCATGACTGACGAAAACCCGCAAGCCGCCCCGCAGACCGACGGACAGCCGCAGCAGCCGGCGCAGCCGCGCCTTCAGATCCTTGCCCAGTTCGTGCGGGATATGTCGTTCGAGAACCTCGTCGCGCAAAACGGTCTCGCCGGTGCGGACGTCAAGCCCGAGATTTCGGTTCAGGTCAGCCTCGACGCGCGCAAGCGCAATGCCGAGGGCCACTACGAGATCATCAGCCGCTACCGCGTCGAATCCAAAAACACCAATGACAGCAAGAGCTTGTTCCTGTGTGAGCTGGAATATGGCGCTGTCTTCCATGTTTCGGGTATCCCCGACGATCAGCTGCATCCGTTCCTGATGATCGAATGCCCGCGCATGGTGTTCCCCTTTGCGCGCCGCATCATCAGCGACGTTACCCGCGATGGCGGCTTCCCGCCGGTCAACCTGGACCCGATCGACTTCGTCGCGCTGTATCGCCAGGAACTGGCACGCCGCGCGCAGTCCGAGAAACCCGCAGACGCGCCGGTTTCCTGATCGCACGGCGATCAATAAATGCCCCGCACCGAAAATCGCGCCTGGCAGCGAATGCTGTCAGGCCGTCGGCTGGATCTTCTCGATCCCACGCCCTTCGATATTGAAATCGAGGATATCGCGCACGGCCTAGCCTTCGTTGCGCGCTGGAACGGGCAGACGCGGGGTGACTGGCCCTATTCGGTCGCCGAGCATTCGCTGCTGGTCGAACAGGCCTTTACACGGATGTCGCCCGGGATCGATGTGCAATGGCAACTCGCCGCCTTGCTGCATGATGCCCCTGAATATGTCCTCGGCGACATGATTTCCCCCGTCAAGGGCGCGCTTGGCCGCGAGTACGGGGAAATGGATGAGCGTGTGGCCGAAGCTGTGCACCGCCGTTTCGGGCTGCCCGCGAAACTACCTGCGAAAATCAAACGGCAGATCAAACGCGCCGATCAGGTCTCCGCGTGGCTTGAAGCCATCGAGATTGCGGGGTTTTCGGAAAAAGAGGCTCGCGGGATTTTCAAAAGGCCAAATCCGGAGCATTGCGAGGGTCTGACGATCATGCTGCGCCCGCCCGCAGAGGCGCGCGCCGCTTATCTGGCACGTTTCAACGAACTGATTTCCGACTTCTAATTAGATTTATCTATTGGAATGTACTCAAAATTGATAAAACCCTTGCGGCAATTAACATACACCGCAAGCTGTTTTAACTTATACTGCTAGCTCTTCCAGGGACTTTCCGTCCTCAAGCGCGTCCTGAATCCAGCGCGGGCGACGGCCACGACCACTCCAGGTTTGCGAATTATCCTCGGGGTTTACGAACTTCGCAGCCGCTTTCCCGACGCGCCGGCCCTTGCTTCCCGTCAGTTCATTCAGCGAAAAGCCATGCTCTCTCGCCGCCTCTTCCACTGCTGCCAGGGCTTCACGGCGCTTACGCTCCTCAAAGCTAGAAATTGCCCGCTCAACCTTGGTCCGCAGATCACGCAGCTCCTTAAGAGACATGCGTTCGATATCCAACATATATCAACTCCGATTAATTTTAGGATTTGTAAAATTATGCTTGAAAAGTAATGATGTCAATTCACCAGCAATCTAATTATTTATTTTGGACTTCTTTTGGCTAAAATCCGCTGAAGTGTGCGGCGATGCATATGCAATCGTCTGGCTGTTTCGCTTACATTTCGATCACATTGCTCATAAACGCGTTGAATATGCTCCCATTTTACCCGGTCGGCGGACATGGGGTTTTCCGGCGGCGGCGGCAGCGTTTCCCCGACCTGAAGCAAAGCTGACGCAACGTCATTCGCATCCGCAGGTTTCGCAAGGTAATCGGTGGCGCCCATTTTTACCGCCGCAACGGCCGTTGCGATTGCGCCATAGCCGGTCAGGACGATAACACGCGCATTCGGGCGCACTTCGCGCATCGCGTCGATGACGTCCAGACCGTTGCCATCCTCCAGCCTCAGGTCGACAACCGCATAGGCGGGTGCTTTAGCCCTGACCGCGCCCAAGGCGTCGGAAACCGAAAGCGCGACGGTCGGCTCAAACCCGCGGCGCTCCATTGCGCGGGCAAGGCGGTTAACGAAAATTTCGTCGTCATCAACCAAAAGAAGCGAAGGATCGTCACCTACATTGTGCATAACCGTTTCGGACATTCCCACCTCCGCCGATGAAATATCAAGTTTATTACGCTGATAATAAGGCAGACGCAAACGGTTGGGGCATTAAGAAGCGTCGACAAAACAGGCAACGCGTTCAGCAAGTTGCGCTGGTGTCAGGTCGCGGCGGAAAAACTCTACCGTGCCGTAATCGGGCAATACCAGATAGGTATTCGTGCTGTGATCAACCGGATAATCATCGGAACCATCGTCATGGACGGCGTAATAAGCTTTCCATAGCTTGGCCATTGAGTCGATTTCCTCTGGCGTGCCGGTAATGCCGATCATTTTCTCGTGCATATTGAAGGTATAGTCCGCAAGCACCTCTGGCGTGTCGCGTTTCGGGTCGACGGAAACCATGATCGCCTGGGCGTCGATCCCGTCCTCATCCAATAGGTCGAGTGCCTCGGCATTGCGCGCGTTATCAAGCGGGCAGACATCAGGGCAGTATGTAAAGCCGAAATAAACCAGCGAGGGCTTGGTGAACAAATCCTCATTGGTCACGCGCGCGCCGGTCTCATCGGTCATCTCTATAGGCCCGCCCAATGCCCCGGCTCCGCCCGCGACCACGGCCGTGCGACATGAGGCGAAGCGGTCCCCGCCGTCTCCCGGACCACGATTTAACCACAGCCAGCCGCCGACCAGTACAATCGCCGTCGCCGCAACGCCTGCAATCAGAATTCGCTTATCGTTCATAATTGCCCCCAAAAACACTGTGACGGATTGATTGCGCAATTCATGCCGAATATCAACGATCACTGACCTTACGCAGCAGATTTAAAATGTCGCATTCCGAAGAATTTACCTTGGCATTCAATACCAATCAGGGAAGACCGGCCGAACCCATCCGCCGGAGAACCCTGATATTGCTACGCTGGGTGGCGCTTGGCGGACAGCTTGCCGCGATCATCGTCGCCTCTCTGGCGGGGATAGAGTTCGCCCGGGGGCCTGCCCTTCTGGTTGTCGGCATGGGCGCGGCAGTCAATTTATGGATGATCATGTCGCCCTTGCGCGTGACCCAAAGCGGCGCGACATGGCAGCTTGTCTTCGATCTCGCCCAGATCTCGCTGCTGATCGGCCTCACCGGCGGGCTGTCCAATCCGTTCGCCCTGCTGGTGCTTGCGCCTGTCACCATCGCGGCCACGGCATTGCGCCGCCGGCAAACCATCCTGGTCGGTATTGCCACCGTCGTGATGATCTCCATCGCTGCGTGGCTGGCGCTGCCGCTGAAGCATGAGACGCTGGATCTGTCGATGCCGCCCATTCTGCAATTCGGCCATTTTATCGCCATTCTGATCGGCGTGGTGTTTTTCGCGTTCTATGCCCGGCGTGTTTCCGAAGAATTCGCGATGACCGCAAATGCGCTGTTCGCCACCCGAACGGCGCTGGCGCGTGAGCAGAAGCTTCAGCATCTCGGCGGCATCGTCGCTGCAACCGCGCATGAGATGGGCACGCCGCTGGCAACGATCAAGCTGATCGCATCCGAGCTCAAGGACGAGCTGGAGGAGGCCCTGCCCGATCGCATCGACCTGACCGAAGACGCGGCAACGCTGGCCCTTTCCGTCGACCGCTGTCGCGAGATCATGCGCTCGATGGGTCAGGCCGGAAAGGATGATCTGACGCTACACGCAGCGCCATTGCGTACGGTGCTAGAGGAGGCTGCTGCACCGCATGCCGAACGCGGCACCAGGATCACCATCACGCTGTCAGATGAAAGCGGTGCACCGACGATCCATCGCGATCCGGGGGTGGTTCACGGCTTGCGCAACATAATCCAGAATGCCGTGGATTTTGCCGAGTCAAAGGTCATTATTACCGCGGAATGGAGTGAACGACAGATTGATCTGACCATCAGCGATGACGGGCCGGGGTTTCCGACATATATGCTGGGCCGGCTCGGCGATCCGTTTCCGGTTGGTCGGCGGAATGACGGGCGGGCAGGGTATGAAGGCATGGGCCTCGGCCTGTTCATCGCGCGAACGCTTTTGGAAAGCAGCGGCGCACAGGTGACCTACGCGAATGGCCCGGTTGGCGCGCGCGTCTCCATTTCGTGGCCGATCAGCCGCATTAACGCCAGCGACAGGATCGCACTTTCCGAAAATCCGCAGATAAACTAGCGACTTAACCAACAATTAACCCAATTGCCCTAAATCCGACCATAAGGCTGCAAGAATGGCGGATGATGACTGGGTCTATTGCCTTTATCGCATTGTTTTCGGGTGGCGCGACGGCTGCATTTTTTTGGCTTTTTAGCGACCGGTGGATTTTGCAGCGAGGGCGTTTTCGGCCCTGGAAACCCGCGCGGCTGGTGCCTTGCGTGTTTCTGTTCCAAAACGAAAAGCTGGTCGATGCGACCGCGCCCGCCAAGGCCATTCTCGAACATTGCGGCGGCAGCGACCTTGTTTCGCTTGAGGGCTGGCTGGCGCAGCACTTCGATGGCATAGAAAACCTGCGCCGCCAATTGGCTGACAACGTCGCGGGATATCTGACATCCAGAAAGGCCGGGGGCTTCGCCGGGTTCCGGGTGCTGGCAGAGAAAATGCCGGGCGACCTGATCCGTGTAACCTTGATCCGACCCGAAGGCGAAACCGCCGGTCCTGCCGTCGATCCGGTTCTGCAAAGCCTCCTTCAGGCGGAGCTTGCGATGCTGAGGCAGGTTTTGGACGCGGCACCAATCATGATCGCGCGCCGGGACCCTGCCAAACATCTGCTTTGGGCCAACACGCTTTTTGCTCACGCTGCAGAGGCGACGGGGCCAAGCGATGACGGCTTGCCGCTTCATGAATATCTCGCCCCGGATATGCCCGCCGAAGACCACGCCCCGACGAGATCGGAAGTCAGTCTCGGCGGAAATAGCTGCTGGGTGGAGACCTTCCCGGTCACGAATCCCGGCGGCACGACAATCTATGCACTGCCCGCAGATAACGAGGTCCGGGTCGAACGGCATCTTCGGGAGTTTGTACAGACCCTGACCAAGGCTTTCGCGGAACTTCAGATCGGATTGGCGATCTTCGACAGCGAAGGCCGGCTTCAGCTTTTCAATCCGGCGCTGGTGAATCTGACCGGGCTTTCGGCATCGTTTCTTGCCGCAAAGCCGTCGCTCGACAGTCTTCTGGATCAGCTTCGGGAGCTGAGGATGATCCCGGAACCACGGGATTACCGGGGCTGGCGCCGGAAAATCGCGACGCTGGTGGCGACGGCCACGAAAGAACATCATGTGGAGACATGGCAGCTTCCGGCAGGAATGACATATCGCATTACGGGCCGCCCCCTGACCGCCGGGCAGGTGGTGCTGCAAATCGAGGATATAACGGCGGAAACCTCACTGGCGAGGGGTTTCCGCGCGGAACTCAATATGAATATGCAGGTTCTCGACAGCATCCAAACTGGCATCATCGTGTTCGACACCGACGGCAACGTCGTCATATGTAACCAGCCCTATGCCGGGCTATGGGGTGCCAGGCATCAGCAAATCTCAGGCGCGCTTGTCGCGTGGCGCGGAGAATGGGCTGACGCACCGGGGCTGGCCGATCTGGAAGCAGCACTCGGCACAGGCGGCCACGCGGATCGCCACGGCATTCTCCTGGACCCGAGCCACGAGGGCGTTTTGAACTGGACCGTGTCCGCCTTAACGGGCGGCAACCGGATGGTCCGGTTTCACAGAAACCACAGCGAGCCAGCTCAAGCGGAGGAAGCGACAAGCTATCCGCAGACCACATCCGCCGATCAAAGGGCTGTGTGAGCCGATGGGCTGACGATGGAGGGCGGGCAGGGCAGGTGGCTAGCCCAAATTCGATTTCGGCCCGGCAAGATACCACGCAATCAGCCCGATGACCGGCAATATGGCAACCACCAGAACCCAGATGATCTTCATATTACGGTCTGCACCGGAATTAATGATCTGAGCAATCGCCCAAACATCGAGGGCGAAGATGATCAGGCCGATAATTCCAGAGAACATATTGAATTCCATAAGCTGCACCGCTCTTCAAATTTTGCTGTCACGGGCAAAACGGCATCGGCCGCGCGAAGTTCCACCTTGCAGGTTCAACAATTCGACATTTGCGCAAACCGCTGCGCCCACGCTCAACGGGCCAACGGGCAAGGCGCTAAAGCACATAGCGCGACAGATCGGTCGAGCGGGAAAGATCGCCCAGATGTTTCTCCACAAAGGCGGCATCGACAGTTACGGTTTCGCCGTCGCGATCAGGGGCAGAGAAGGACAGCTCCTCGAAAACCCGCTCGATCACCGTATAAAGACGCCGCGCCCCGATATTCTCGACGCTGCCATTCACCTCGGCGGCGATGCGCGCAAGTGCGGAAATGCCATCCTCGCTGAAATTCACCGTCACGCCTTCGGTGCTCATCAGGGCGGTATATTGCCGTGTCAGTGCATTGTCGGTCTCGGTCAGGATGCGGACGAAATCCTCCTCCGTCAGCGCCCGTAATTCGACCCGGATCGGCAGACGGCCCTGCAATTCGGGCAGCATGTCCGACGGTTTCGAGACATGGAACGCACCGGACGCAATGAACAGGATATGATCCGTCTTCACCGGCCCGTATTTTGTCGAAACGGTTGTCCCCTCGATCAGCGGCAGCAGGTCCCGTTGAACCCCCTCGCGGCTGACATCGGCGCTGCGCCCCTCGGTCCGGGCCGCGACCTTATCGATCTCGTCGATGAACACGATGCCGTTTTCCTGCACCGCTTCCAGGGCTGCGGCCTTCACGACCTCATCATCCAGCAGCTTATCGGCCTCCTCCGCGATCAGCAGGTCGTAGCTTTCGGCGACGGTAACCTTGCGCATCACCCGACGCCCGCCAAACGCCTTCATCAGCCCCGACAGATCCATCATCCCCATGCCGCCCTGACCGGGGATTTCCATCCCGCCGAGCGGGTTTGAGTTGTCCTGAACCTCGACCTCGATAATCGTGTCGTCCAGCTCGCCACGCTTCAGCTTGTCACGGAACATATTGCGCGTCTGCTCACGCGCACCTTCCCCGGCGAGCACAGCAATCACCCGGTCCTCAGCAGCGGCATGGGCACGGGTCTTGACGTCCTCGCGCATCCGCTCCCGCGTGTCGATCATCGCGGTATCGGTCAGGTCGCGGATGATCTGCTCCACGTCGCGACCGACATAGCCGACCTCGGTGAATTTCGTCGCCTCGACCTTGATGAACGGTGCCTGCGCCAGCTTCGCCAGACGGCGGCTGATCTCCGTCTTGCCGACGCCGGTCGGGCCGATCATCAGGATATTCTTGGGATAGACCTCATCGCGAAGATCATCCGAAAGCTGCTTGCGCCGCCAGCGATTGCGCAGCGCCACGGCGACAGCGCGCTTGGCATCCTTCTGCCCGATGATGAAACGGTCCAGTTCCGATACGATTTCGCGGGGGGTGAGGTCGGTCATGATGTCTCTTTCATCCTGGCGGAAATATCCCGGGGGTCAGGGGGCAGCGCCCCCTGTCACGCGCCGATTTCCTCGATTGTCAGGTTTCCATTCGTGTAAACGCAGATATCCGCGGCAATCGCCATCGCCTTGCGCGCCACGGCCTCCGCGTCGAGATCGGTTTCCAGAAGGCCACGCGCCGCGGCGAGGGCAAAATTCCCGCCCGAGCCGATCGCCGCAATGTCATGCTCCGGCTCCAGCACGTCGCCCGCGCCGGTCACGACATAAAGCTGGTCGCCATCGGTCACGATCAGCATCGCCTCCAGATTGCGCAGATATTTGTCGGTGCGCCAGTCCTTCGCCAGCTCGACACAGGCGCGCTGAAGCTGGCCCGGTGCGGCTTCCAGCTTCTTCTCCAACCGTTCGAGCAGCGTGAAGGCATCCGCCGTCGATCCGGCAAATCCGACCACGACGTCGCGTCCGCCCGGCGACAGCCTGCGGACCTTGCGTGCGGTTCCCTTCATCACGGTCTGACCGACACTGACCTGACCGTCGCCTGCCACCACGACCTTACCGCCGCGCTTGACCGCAAGGATGGTGGTGCCATGCCAGCCGGGGAATTTCTCGTCCGCCATCTAAAACTCCTTGTTCTGCCGTCCAGATAGGGGCCGCGCCGCGCGCCTGCAAGGCATTGCACGGGTCGGCGGCGCGCCCTAGCCTGCGGCATGGTTACCAAGCTGCTGCGAATCCATCTTGAGCCGGATATGCTGGCGCGGACCGTTGCCGGTCAGTTCAACTTCATGAACCGGGTCCGCAGCGCGGTCGAGGCAGGCGGCTGGCGCTGCGAGTTCGCGGAAGAAACCGACGCGCCGCCGGTCACGGGCTATGCGCTCCACCATATGAGCGGTCCGTCCCATCCCCGCACGATGTTCTTTCGCAAGGCCTATTACTATCCATACTGGCACATAGAACCGGATCAGCGGCGTTGGCGCTGGCCCGTGGCCACGGCCGAATTCGAACCCGGCAAGATCCCGGCGGCTCCGGCGCGGCATTTCTTGCGGAAACTGCGCCAGCGCGTCCTGCCCGGATTGCGGCCCGGCAAAGCTCGTCATGTGTTGATCCCGCTTCAGGAGCAACTTCTGGAAACCCGCTCTTTCCAGTCAATGAGCCCGGTCGAGATGGTCGAACAAGTCGCTTCGACCGGAAAGCACTGCATCGCGACGCTGCATCCGAAAGGAAACTACACACAGGACGAAATGGACAGGCTCGCCCGGATCGGCGACCGTTACCCGAATTTCACTGTCGGCGAAAACAGCCGTCACCTGATCGCTGAGGCTGAATATATCGCAACGCAGAACAGCGCCGTTGCCTTTGAGGCTTATCTGCTGGCGCGGCCCGTGGTGCTGTTTGCACAGGTGGATTTTCACCATATCGCCCTGAACGTGCCGAAAATCGGCGTTGAGCGCGCCTTGCGGCATGCACCGAAACACAAGGCCAACTACGCAAAATATCTCTACTGGTTCCTGCGACGGCAATCCATCGTTGCAACCGCAAAGAACGCCGAGGCACAGATCGTCGCCGCCATGAGAAAGGGCGGCTGGCCGATCTGACCGCCGCCCCGAAACTCGCTGGCGCCGAGATCAGACGTTCTCGTCGATCCAGGCTTTCAGCGCCGCTTTCGGTGCCGCGCCGATCTTGCTGGACACCTGCTTGCCATCCTTGAACAGGAACAGCGCCGGAATACCGCGAACGCCCATAGAGGCAGGGCTTTCCGGGTTCTCGTCCACGTTCACCTTCACGATTTTGACCTTGCCGTCATACTCGTCGGACAGCTCTTCTAGGGCCGGGCCGATCTGTTTGCATGGGCCGCACCATTCGGCCCAGAAATCGACCACGACAGGGGTATCGGAATTGACGACTTCGGCCTCGAACTGGGCGTCGGTGACGGGTTGAGTAGCCATTTACGCTCTCCTTGTAACAAACGGGGTGCTGGTATTGCGGGCTTTGGTAACAGCTAGGAACCAGCGGCGGCAGGGTCAAGGGCGGCCATCGCCCGATCCAGCAGCTTATCGGGCAGCCACATGAGTTGCCGGCTGGATGTCCACAGCACAGCCGTCTCGACCAGCCGACCCGGATAGATCCCCGTGACCGCATCCCGGTAAGCGGCCATCTGCCGCAGAATGCCCTCCGGCGTCTGGTCCGGTTCACCCGGTACGGTGGCATTGGATTTGTAGTCGATCACGATGATACTGTCTGCGGAAACAACCAGCCGATCCACCACGCCACGGACGGAGCCGATACCGGGCAGGGCAGTGGCAAGCTCCACCTCGGTCAGGACGGTCGCATCCCCGGGCATGGCGAAAACCTCGGACAATTGCGGCGCGTCCAGGACCCCGGTCGCCTCCTCCAGCAGAAGCTGAACGTCATCCTCGCCCGGCAATCCGCCCTCTGCGCCGGACAGCAAATCACGGGTGCGGGCGGGCCATTCGGCGCGGGAGATTTTCGGCAGATGCTCCAGCAGCAGATGCAGCCGTGTTCCGTGCAGCATCGCGGCGTCCGGGTCGTCGTTATCGGGACCGGGCAGGGCCTTCGCACCACCAAGCGCCGATGCCGCAACCGGCTGGGGCGGGTGCGCAACCTCGGGCGGGGATTCCCAGATCCACGGCGCGTCCTCCTGCGTTACGGTCGTCGCCGCCGCAGCGGCCGGGGCTTCGGGCCAGTCGCCAAAGCTGTAACGTGTGATATCGCCCAGACCGCCGGTCAGTATCTCGGGCATCAGCTCACTGCGGGCCAGCCCGTCCGCGATCATGGCATACCAGCTTTCCTCGCCCTCGCCGGTCTTGCCCTCCGCCGTGACGATCAGCCAGCTTTCCGCCCGCGTCATCGCCACATAGAGCAGCCGCTTGCGCTCCTCATCATTCAGCCGCGCGGCTTCCTCGACCAGCTCATGCGCGAAATCGGGGCGATTATCCTTGTTGCCGGTCAGTATCGGCGGGCCGTCCTTGCCGTTCAGCACCTGAGGCGGCGTGTAGGCGCGGCGCTTTTTCGTATCGGGCAGGATCACGATCGGGCTTTCCAGACCCTTGGAGCCATGCACCGTCATCACCCGGATCAGCCCCGCACCTGAACCGGGCTGGCGGCGTACCTCCACATCATCTGCCGACAGCCAGACGAGGAAGCCGGTCAGCGATGGGATTTCCGTTCGCTCATAGGCAAGTGCCTGTGTCAGCAGCTCATCAATGCCATCCTCCGCCTCCGGCCCAAGCCGCGCGATCAGCCGCTCGCGCCCGCCATGCCGGTTCAGCAGCCGCGACATCAGGTCAAAGGGCCTGAGCGCAGAGGCCGTCATCATATCGCTGAGCAATGACCGCGCCCCGTCATGGTCCGACGCCAGCAAGCGCGACCAGAGCGAGCTTTTTCCGCGACCATGTGCAAGACGATAAAGCGCGTCTTCGTCCAGCCCGATCAGCGGGCTGCGGAGCAGGGCCGCAAGCGACAGATCATCCTCCGGCGTGGCGAGGAAATTCAGCATCGCGCGAATATCCTTGACCGCCAGTTCAGCGGCAAGCTTCAGCCGGTCCGCACCGGCCACGGGAAGATCGGCGACCTTCAGCGCCCGGATAATCTCACCGAACAATGCCGATTGCCGACCCTGTACCAGAATGAGGATATCGCCAGCCTCGACCCGTCGCGGCTCCTTTCGGGTCATGATCGACGCGCCGCTGACCGGGTCCAGCATCGCGCTGATCTGGCGGGCGATTTCCTCCGCCAGACGGGTCGGGGCGGAATCCGGGGCAAGCTGATCGACGGGTTCTTCCCACGGCGTTTCCTCGGGCGATTCAGGCGCTTCCACGGCGGGCCATATGTCGACACGCCCCGGACGATCCGACAGAAACGCCCGATGCAGGCTGGCCTGTCCCAGCCCCTGACCGGCCTCGCCAGCAAATGTCGCATCGACGGCAGAGAGGATCGCGGGCGAGGACCGGAAGGAGTATTCCAGATCAAGCTGCTGCATCGGGCGGTCAACTGCGTGGAATGCCTTCGCAAATTGGTTTTCCATTGCGTCGAACACGGCGATATTCGCACCCTGGAAGGAGTAGATCGACTGTTTCGGATCACCGACCACGAACAGCGTGCGCAATCGGTCAGTGTCGCCTGCGGTGAATTCATCCGTCAGCCGCTCGATCACCTGCCATTGCTCGGGCGAGGTATCCTGCGCCTCGTCCACCAGAATATGATCCATGCCGCCATCCAGCCGGAACAGCACCCATTGCGCCATCGTCGCATCCGACAGCAGCGTGGCGGTCCGCGTGATCAGGTCATCGAAATCGAGCCAGCCCGCAGCGGTCTTGCGCGCGTTATACCGGCGCGAGAACTCCCGCCCGAACCGCAGCAGCGCCTCGCTCCGCTTCGTGAAGCTGAGTGCGATGCGTTGCGGACGTGTTTCCGCCACACGCTCCATCAGATCGTTGAGCTGGTCGATATAGGGGGCACAGACGCCTTCACGCAGCTTCTTGGTGGGCAGATTGTCGATCTTGGGGGCGAAGGGTGTTTTCGCACCAGCCCCGGTGAGCAGCGCGCTTTCCAGCAACGGAAGCGCCTCCATCCCCGGTTCCCGCCAGTTGATGCGCCGCAGCTTGTCCGCCAGTTTCTGATCGTTCGGACCGCCCGTCGCGATCAACGGGATCAGTTCGTCCATCCAGGCGGCCTCTCCGCCAGAGAAAACCTGCGACAGCAGATCGGCTTCGGTCAGACCCTCGGGCAGGCCCGCCAGCCGCCAGAGATCGCTCTCGCCACCCTCGGCGTCGAACCCTCGGGATAGCTTCTCCAGAAGCGTATCGACCCGGTCGCCGGTGTCGATCGCCGTGATATCCGCCATAACCGGCGCATTCTCGGCGGCAAGCTCCTCCAGCACCTCGTCCCGCAGAAGCGCGGCGGAGCGTTCGTCCAGTTCGGTGAATCCATGCGGCACGCCTGCTTCCAGCGGAAAGCGGCGCAGAATAGCGGCGCAGAAGCTGTGGATCGTCTGCACCTTCAAACCGCCGGGGGTTTCAATCGCCAGCGCAAACAGCCGCCGCGCGACAGGCAGGTCCGGTGCATCCTCGCCGCCCAGTTCGCGCAAGGTCCGGTAAAGGTCTTCATCCGGCAGCATCGCCCATTCACCAAGCCGTTGCAGCAGCCGGTTCTGCATCTCCGTCGCCGCCGCCTTGGTATAGGTCAGGCAGAGGATGCGCTCCGGGGGTGTCCCGCCAAGCAGCAGGCGCGCCACCCGGTCGGTCAGAACCCGCGTCTTGCCGGAACCGGCATTCGCCTTCAGCCATGTCGGGCGGTCGGGATGGGCGGCGTCAATCTGGCGCTGCGTGGCGTCGTCGGGCTTTTGGCGCGTCCCGGCATCATCATGCGTCATGATCGCCCACCTTTATCGTCACCGGCGCGTCGCCCTCACCCCATTCCCCGTAGCGCGAGAGATGGTCATAGTCGCTTGTATCGCCAGCCTTTTCCATTGCCCGGCGGGCAGCAAAGCCCTGTCCCTGCGTCAGATAGCGCTGCGCGAGAATGACGAATTTCGCCCATGTCTCCTGCGCCGCCTCGTTGGAGAAATCGCGATCATGCGTCAGCCCCTCGCCACCAAGCTGGATATAGCTGACCCCCTCGACCGGCACCGGGCCAAGATCGGGAAAGGCTCCCTCACGGACCATTGCGGCCTCAAGCAGAAGCTGCTTGTCGAATTTCGCCATCTGCTTATTCGTCGGCGGCGTGCCGGATTTATAGTCGTAGACATGCGCCAGCGCACCGCCATCGAGCAGGTCGATCCGGTCGGGTTTCGCAGTCAGCGAAAGGTTCAACCCCGGCACCGGAAGCCGCCGCGTCGCCTCCACCACGACAGGGCGGCCACGCTGGATGCGGGTCAGCTCATCACGGGTGATCTGATCGGCGATCCGCACCATACGGGCCTGCCAAAAGGCGCGGGCGGCAGGCCAGGGCACCTCCTCCGCCAATACCTGATCGGTGATATCGAGAAAGCGCGCCCGCAGTTCTTCGAATGAAATCCCCGGTTCGGGTGGCGGGGTCAGCAGTCGTTCGGCCACCAGATGCAGCACCTGACCACGCAGCGCCGCGCCGGGTTCAGGCCGCAGCGGATCCAGCGGGCGCAGGTTCAGCACCTTCTGCGCATAGACCGCATAGGGATCGCGGATCAGCTTGCTGACCTGTGTGACGGAGATCGTATCGAAGGCCGGCGCTGGCGGAACCGGGGCAGGGCGCGGCGCGGGATCGGTGGTGAAGCGCGGGCGGGCAAGCTGATGGGCCAGCCCCAGCCAGCGGTCCCCACGGCGGCGCATATCGGCCAGCGCCTGCGGCCCGCTCTGGTCCGGCAGACCGGACATCAGGTTGATGAGCCGGTTCAGCCAGCGGGACGGGATCGTCTCAGCCTCCGCATCGCGTCGGGCGCGGCTGAGCACCACCTCCGGCGCGGCGATGGCCTGCTGGAAATCATGCGCCGATAACCCGATCCGACGTTCGGGAAGGGGCAGGCCCGCCTCCTTGCGCATATTGCGCGACAACCACGGGTCGGGCGGCAAAGGCTGCGGCCATCCGCCTTCGTTCAGCCCGGCAAGGATGACGATGGCGTTGTCCGACAGATTGACCTCCGTCCGCGCCTCACCCGTCCCGCAGGCGCGGATCAGCGGGTGAACATTCTCCCGGCTCCGCCGCGCCTGATGCGATCTCAGATGGTTGTCGATCAGGTCGGCGTAATCGCGCGGGCCAAGCGGCTGCGCCCGGTCGGCATGTTCAGCAAGAAGGTTCATCGCAGCAAGCGTCAGCTTTCCGGCCGTGCCCGACCAAAGCCTGGATTTTCCAACCTCACCCCCGGCACCGCCCGCCAGAAGCCCGGCAAGCGACAGATGCCGTTCAATCCGGTCGGCGAGCGGTCGCGGCGCCACCTCACGCTCCGCCTGCGACACCAAGTTCAGGGCTTCGGACAGCCACTCAACCCATATCTTGCGGGAGTCGTCGCCTTTATCGCCCCAGCCCCTGAGGCTTTCGCCATCGGGAAAGGCAGGGCCGTGGCGGCGCAGATGCAGCTCCAGCTCTCTGGCGTGACGAAGCGAGTTCCCCTTGTCCGACCCGGTCGCAGTGATCGGATCCTTCAGGATGATCAGAAGCTGATCGACGGTCATCTTGCGCTCGAACAGACCGGCGACATGACGAAGGAAAAGCCCATGCGCCGTCAATTGCAGCGGCTCACCGGCACTGTCATCGATCACCAACCCCCAGCGGTCGAGCGAGGCCGCAATGCGCCGGACCAGACCGCGATCCGCCGCGAAAATCCGTATCGCGCGCTCCTGCGCCACGGCATCGCGGATCAGAAGGGCAATCGCGTCCGCTTCTTCCTGTGGCTGATCGGCCTCGATCAGGGTCATGCGCTGCGTCGGCGCAGACAGGTCGGGCAGGGTCGGTCCGTCTGCAATCCATTGATCCGTCACCGGCGCGGGACGCAATGCCAGCGATGTCAGCTTGTTGCGGTCATTCTTTGGCAGTGCCAGCCACGGGCGCACCCCATTGCCACGCAGCGCCGCAAGACGTGCCTGCGGATGATCGTCACCGCCGGACAGAAGCGTCTCCCATACCGCTTCCGGCTGGTCGAAGTCATAGCCCGGCAGCACGACAGCACCCAAGGGCAGCGCCGCGACCGCGCGCAGAAACACCCGTGTTGCCCCGTGCGACCCGGTGGAGCCAACCGCGAGCACCGGGGCATCCGGCATTGCCTCACCCGCTGCCCAGGCCGCAGACAGCGCCTCCGCCATCTGGCGCTGCCGTGCCGTGGGATCGACCGGCGGATCGACCAGATAAAACTCCGCCGCGATTTTCAGGAACGCCAGCGAGCGTTGCCAATGCGCAGCATGTTCGCGTGCGTCGATCCGGTTCAGGCTCTCGGCATCGCATCCTTCAGACTGCATGTCCCGCATCAAGGCGGCCAGCGACTCGGCGAGTTCCGGCACCGATTGCCCGGTTCCCAGCCCCGGATCGGTGGCGAGCAGACGTGAAACCAGATTGCCCAAATCCAGTTCGCGCGCCAACGGTGCCGCGCGCTCTCCCGGAAGCGACGCCCCGATATCGGGGATCAGGCGCAGCTTCGGCAACAGCAGCGGCCCGTTCCGCACGGCATAATCGTCAAAAACCCGCCGCAGCGTTTTGAGTGTCGTCAGCGCGTTCAGATAGATCGTCACCTCTGCAAGCGCCTCGGGCGGTTTGCCCGCCACGCGCTGCATCAGCCCATCGACAAAGCTGCGGCAGAAATCGGCGCCGCAGGGCAGGGCGAATGTGCCGCTATTCCAGTCAGTCCACATATTCGGCCAGCATCGCTTCGGCGAGCGGTATGGTCTCGGGCCGACCCAGATCGCACCAACCGCCCGGATGGCTGATCCCGCAAAGGCGACCATCCGCGGCCATCAGATCCCAAAGCTTGTTGAGCGAGAAAATCTCCTCATCAATCTCCGCCAGCCGCTCCGTCTTGACGATCTGGCAACCCGCATAGACCAGATCGCCCTTGCGGGTCAGCCTGCCCGACGCATCGGCCGCAAAATCCCCCGGCCCGACGCGACCGCGCGCTGTGTCATACGGGATCAGCATCAGCAGCGCGTCCATCCGCGACGGCTCCCACGCCGCGGCAAGCGCGCCGAGCGGGTTCGGCCCGGTCCAGATCACGTCGGGGTTCAGTGTCATCACCGTGCCACTGCCAAGAAGTGGCAGCGCCTTGCGCAATCCGCCGCCGGTTTCCAGCAACAGATCGGCCTCGTCCGAGATTGCGACATCCGTGGCCGCCAGATGATCCTGAATCATGTGGCCAAGATAATGCGTGTTGACGACGAGCCTCTCCGCCCCCGCATCCCGCGCCATCTGCATGGCCCGGTCGAGCAGGGTTTGCCCGGCGACCTCGATCAGCGGTTTCGGGCGCGTATCGGTCAGCGGGGCCATGCGCGTCCCCTTTCCGGCGGCAAAGATCATCAGGGGCGGCATTGGCTGCGGATCCTTTCGATAATGTCATCCGTCGGCGGCGGCATCTGTTTCACGATTGCGGCCAGATCGGACAGCGCCGGGTGAGATACCGCCCGTTCGATCAGCGCCCATGTGTGGGGCATGAACCGAAGATAGCGCGGTTTGCCGTCGCGGACGCAAAGCCTTGTGAAGATACCCATGATCCGCAGATTACGCTGCACCGATAAAAGCGCAAAGGCGGCATGGAAGCGATCCGGGTCGAGGCCGGTCTGTTCCAGAAAGCGGGCAATCGCTGCATCCTCGACCCCGGCCGGAAGGGCGCGCCGCGCGTCATGCAAGGCCGAAACCAGATCATAGGCCGGATGCGTGGCAACCGCGTCCTGAAAATCGAGCAGGCCAAGGCGGTTATCCGGCGTCAGAATGATATTCTCGGCATGAAAATCCCGCATGCTGGTCACCGGCTGCACATCGGCGCAAAGCTTCGCATAAAGCGCCTCGATCAGCGGGGCGATCCCGGCGGCGGCTTGCGTCTGGTCGTCGGCACCTGCCGCACGCGGATACCACTCGGCAAACAGACCCACCTGCCGCGCCAGCTCCGGGCCATCCAGTGCGAGAATGCCGGGGGCCGCAGGATAGGATGCCAGCCGCGCCAGCATCTCCGCGATCCGGGTATAAAGCGGTTCTGCCGATGCGGGATCATCCCCGATCACCCGTGCGATCTGGGCATCCCCGAAGTCCTCGATCAATGCGAGGCCGTTTTCTTCATCCGCCGCAAGAATGCGCGGCGCGTCAAAACCGCGCTCCCGCAGCCATGCGGTCATGCGCAGATAGGGTGCCAGCGTCTCCCGGTCCGCATCCATCAGGGCAGCGGTCTCGTCGCCTTTCGTCAGCCGGAAATACCGGCGGGCCGAAGCATCCCCGGCAAGGAACGCAACCGCCGCATCGGCCCAGCCCGCCTCCGCTACAAAGGCGGCGCGCTGCGCAGCCCTGACAGCCCGTGACCAGCGGGACGGGTCTCCGATCACCTCAATCTTTCGTTGGTCCGGATCAGGTAGCGACGACAGGCGCAGCCGAAGCGCGCTGGAGACCTCCGCCATCCGGTCGGGCCACTCGATCAGGGCAATGGCCTCATCCAGCGCGTCGGTCAGGCCCAGCTCATCGACCTCCGCCGTATCCGTCAGGCGGTAGAGATCGGCATGCCATATCGGCGGATCGGCTTCATAGGTCTGCACCAGCGTAAAGGTGGGGCTGGGCACATCCTCATGCGGGTTGCCAAGCCGGGCGCGGATCAGGGCGCGGGCGAAATGCGACTTGCCCGCACCGACCGGCCCATCCAGCAGGATGGCATCACCGGCCCCAAGCTCCGGGGCAAGCGCACGGGCGAAGGCCGCCGTCAGCGACGCATCGCCCGTTATCGTCAACAGGGCATCGGCCATGCGCGATGCACATCGTCAATGGCAGCAATCAGATCATCCGGCAGCAACGCATCCAGGCCGGCAAGCTGATGCTCAAGCTGCGGCAGGCTGGTCGCGCCAAGGATCGGGATCACATGGAAGGGCCGGGTGCGCTGCCACAGAAGCGCCATGTGGATCGGGTCAACACCGTGTTCGCTGGCGAGTTTATGATAGGCGTCAATGGCACCGAACGCCCGTTCCGTCTTGCGCCCGCCCAGATTGCCCTTGCCGCCGGATGCGATATCGACCGCCATGCGGCTGCCCGCCGGAATTGCCCCGTTCTGATATTTCCCGGTCAGCAGCCCCGCTGCGAGCGGCGAATAGGACAGAAGCGTCACGCCCTCATTCACCGAAAGCTCGGCCATATCGGTGTCATAGAGACGCTGGAGCAGCGAATATTCGTTCTGAACCGAGACCACACGCGGCCCGCCGGTCCGCGCCGCCGTGTCAATCCAGCGGGCAGTGCCCCAGCAGGTTTCATTCGACAGCCCGAAAGCGCGGACCTTGCCTGCGCGGACGACCTCTTCCATGCCGCGCAGGACGTCTTCGAAATGGTCGATAGTCTCCGCGCGGTTCTGGCCGGAGGGGTTATATGTCCAGTTCTGCCGGAAACTATAGCTGCCACGCTGTGGCCAGTGCAGTTGATAAAGGTCGATGACATCGGTTTGCAGCCGCTTCAGCGAGGCATCGACGCAGCGCTTCACGATCTCGCCGCTGAAACCCTCGCCATCGCGGACGACGCTGCCCTTGCCGGTGATCTTGGTCGCAATCTCGACCTCCGAACGACGCCCCGTCCGGGCCAGCCATGTGCCGATATATTCCTCCGACCGGCCAGCGGTTTCGGCGCGCACGGGGTTGACGGGATACATCTCTGCACAATCAAGAAACGTGATCCCTGCCCCCAGAGCGTGATCGATCTGGGCGTGGGCATCATCCTCGCCGGTCTGGTTTCCGAAGGTCATCGTGCCCAGGCAAAAGCCACTGACCTCGATATCGCTGTTCCCGAGTTTTTCCCGTTTCATGCTGGCTCCTGTCGCGTTGCGCGGACGCTATCCTGCGACGCAGCGGAAGAAAAGACCGGCCCGCGTCAGTGGCGCGATCCCTCGCGCGCGGCAGAGGTCAGGACGACTTTTCTGTCCTCGATGGGCAGGGGCCTGATTTCGTCGGTGTGGAAGACCAGCGACAAGGTATATTCGGTATCTGTCGAGTGTACCACGGCCTTGCCCTCCAGCTGTTCGGCGAACGCTTCGATCAACTGGCTGCCAAGCCCGGTGCCTTCCGGGTCACGATGCAGCTCACCGATGGAGTTCGTCACCTCCAGCCGTGCATGCTCGTCATCCTCGCGCGTCAGCCGGACCCGCACCCAGGCGTGATCGTGACCGGGCGGGGTGCCCGCATATTTGAGCGCATTCGTAAACGCCTCATTGGTCAGCAGGGTCAGCGGCACCGCCTGATCGGGTTGCAGGACGAGCGGCTCCAGATGGGTGTCGACCTTCAGCTTGTGGTCCGGACTGCTGGAGGCACGGGTCATCTGGCTGATGATCTCCGACACCAGACGGTTGGCGGACACGGATTCCAGATGCTCCGCCTGATAGAGGTTCTTGTAGATCGAAGCCAGCGAGGCGACCCGGTCCTGAACCGAGCGCAGCACCCGTTTGGCATCGTCGTCCTCGATCACCCTTCCCTGCATCGAGATGATCGAGGCGATGAGTTGCAGATTGTTCTTCACCCGGTGATGCACCTCTTTCAGCAGCACCGTCTTTTCGTCAATCGCCGCCTCAAGCGCGGCTTCATCGCGGTTCAGAATGCGAACCATATTGTAGAATGTGCGCGAAACATCGGCGATCTCCGTCGGCGCGTCTTCCATGATGCGCGGCGCGGCGGCACGGTCGCCCACGGCAAAACGGCGCATCTGGCCGCGCAATTCGCGGACATGGCGCAGCACCAGACGATAAACCGCATAATAGGCCACACCCAGCGATACCGCCCATAGCACCACGGCAAACATCACTGCGGTCAGCTTGGTCACCTGATAGCCCTGAACGCCAGCCTCCTGCGGGCTGAAACTGCCGAGCGCATAGACAAGGCCGGGAATCACGGAGACGACGGCGAACACACGATCTTCCCCGGTCAGGGTCCGGTCGGAGAATGTCGTCTCGGCGCGCGAAATCAAGCTGCGGAGGGTTTCGTTTCGCGGCAATGCGGCACCAATATCCGAAAGCGCATCTTCATCCGCTGAAATGATGTCGCCTTCGGAATTGAAGGTAATCGTCCGCGCGCCCTCCGAGCCATAGATGGTGCTATGTGTCGAGCGCAGCAATTCCTGTGACAGCGAGACCGAGACATAGCCCAGCAACTCCCTGTCACGATAAAGCGGCTGCGCGACCAGAACCACGGGCAGGCCGGAGATTTTCCCGCGCACAAGCGGGACAACCATCGTTGTCGGGTTGGCAATGAAAGATTCAAAGGCCGAGGATCTGCGCAGATCGGTCGTCGATTCGCCCGAATTGCAGGTCGAAACGCCACTGAGCGGCACATAGGCCGAGGTCTGGTAAGTCGCACCCCGCTCCACGAATGAGCGCAGCATGCGCGAACAGGCGGCAGGATCGTCAAGCGTCGGCAACACCGCCGGGCCAAGCGCATCTGCCGTCCCGAGCGCGCTTTGCAGAAGCGCCCGCTCGCCTGCCGCCGCCGCAGCGGTTCGGCCCACGATGGCTGTTTGTGCGGACCGGGCCGCCTCGCCCGACACATACATGGTCTGGATCAGCGACATCAGACCAATAGGAAGAATTGCAACCGAAAGCAGAGCGGCAAGCCGAAAGCCGAGACCTTTTGCAAACAGAAATGTCTCGTCCAGCTTGGAAAACATCTCGTGTCAGCGCATGACGGGGGAATTCGACGCCATCGCAGCCAAGGTTGTACGGTCGGTCATTTCCACTTCTTCCCCCTCATCCAGATGCAGCAGCTCGGCCAGACGCCTGCGCCCGCGATTGGCGCGCGACTTTACCGTGCCGACAGCGACACCGGTCATCTCCGCAGCTTCTTCATAAGAGAAACCAGACGCTCCGACAAGGATAAGTGCCTCGCGCTGTTCGTCCGGAAGCTGTTGAAATGCCGTGCGGAAATCGTTGAGTGCAAGCCGCCCGTCATGTTCAGGCCGCGTCGCCAGCCGCGCCGCATGAACACCATCGGCATCGGACACCTCGCGCTTGGTCTTGCGCCGCGCGGAATAGAACGTATTGCGCAAAATCGTGAACAGCCATGCGCGAAGATTGGTGCCGGCCTGGAATTTGTCCATATTTGTCCATGCCTTGACGATCGTGTCCTGAACAAGATCATCGGCGGAAGCACCTTCCCGAGTCAATGACAAGGCGAAGGCACGCAACGCGGGCAGATGGTCGACCAGCTCGTCACGCGGCGAAGGGCCGGACATATCGCCCGGTTTTTGCTTATCGGAATCGGCCATCAGATCACTCCTGCTCGCGCAGCTTTTGCAGCAGCTCTAAAAACTTGTCGGGGATGTCTTGTTCGCTGTCCTGCTCATAGACACGCTTCAGATTTTCATCAATCTGCTTGTGCATCTCTGCCTTTTTGCGCTCATCCCGCTTACTGGTCATGTTTTTATTAATCCTGAAAATCTTGTGCGCACGCCGTTCAACCGATAGATCAATAACAGGTTCCATCCGGGACTGCGATGTTTTTGAGGTTTGTATGTCAGTTTCCGATCTTGCAAATTCCATCGGGCGCGAACTTCCTTTTTTGCGCCGCTATGCGCGCGCGCTGACCGGCAGTCAGACCGCCGGCGACAATTATGCCGCCGCGACGCTGGAGGCTGTCCTTGCCGACCGCAGTGTCATGGATGGGCTGGAAACACGGGTCGCTCTGTTTCGCGCCTTTCACGCAATCTGGAACTCCAGCGGCCAGCCGGTCGTGGACGCAGATGGCGGCTTGCGGGCGCAGCGGGCGCAGGCACATCTGTCGCGCCTGACACCGAATTCACGCGAAGCCTTACTGCTTTCGTCGATCGAGGGGCTGCGCAGCGACGAAATCGCGCAGGTCATGCAGGTCACCCCGGACGAGGCCGCAAATCTTGTCAGCGTCGCCCTTGAGGAGATGGCGAACACGATCCGCGGCAACGTGATGATCATCGAGGATGAAACCATCATCGCGATGGACCTGAAGGGGATCGTTCAGGCGCTTGGCCATGAGGTCACCGGCATCGCCCGGACCCACACGGCCGCGATCCAGCTTGCAGGGGAAAGCCGCCCCGACCTGATCCTGGCGGATATTCAGCTTGCCGACGGATCGTCCGGGATCGACGCCGTGAACGAGCTGCTACGGTCATCGCTTGATGTGCCGGTGATCTTCGTGACCGCCTTCCCGGAACGGTTGCTGACCGGCGACCGGCCTGAACCGGCCTTCCTGATCTCGAAACCTTATACCGAGGATCAGGTCAGCTCTGCCGTCAGTCAGGCCATGTTCTTCGCCTCGACCGAAGGGCTGGAAGCAAGCTGAGCGATCTCGGAATTTTTCTTGTCGCAACGCCGGGACTGGAGCAGCCGCTGGCGGATGAGGCACAGGCGGCAGGCTTCACCGATCCGGTCATCGTGCCGGGCGGCGTGGAAACCCGCGGAGGCTGGGCAGAGGTCTGGCGGGCCAATCTTGTCCTCAGATGCGCGACGCGGGTTCTGGTGCGGATTGCAGAATTCCGGGCCATGCATCTGGCGCAGTTGGACAAGCGGTCGCGCAAGGTCGACTGGCGGTCTGTCCTGCCCCCGGATCAGCCTGTGCGCGTGGAGGCGAGTTGCCGCAAATCGCGGATCTACCACGCCGGGGCCGCAGCACAGCGGATCGAACGCGCCATCACGAAAGAGCTTGGTGCGCCGATATCGAAAGAGGCCGGAACCGTGGTGAAGCTGCGGATCGAGGATGATCTGGCAGTCGTCAGCCTCGACAGTTCAGGCGAGAGCCTCCACAAGCGCGGCCACAAGGAAGCCGTCGCAAAGGCACCGATGCGCGAAACGATGGCAGCTGCGTTCCTGCGCGAATGCGGCTATTCTGGTGATGAGCCGGTTTTCGATCCGATGTGTGGATCAGGGACCTTTCCCATTGAAGCGGCGGAAATTGCTGCGGGCCTGTTTCCCGGTCGGAGCAGGGAATTCGCGTTTGAGCAGTTTGCGAGCTTCGATCCGGATATTTGGGCCAGGATGAAAGCAGATGCCGAGACCAAAACCCCGTCGCCGCGCTTCTATGGGCGGGATCGGGATGCCGGGGCGGTTCGGATGAGCATCGCGAATGCCGAACGGGCCGGGGTCGGGGCTTTCTGCGAGTTCGCTCCGGGTCAGATCGCTGAAGCGATAGCACCGGAAGGGCCGGCCGGTCTGGTGATGATAAATCCGCCATATGGTGCGCGGATTGGAAACAAGGGACCGCTTTTCGGCCTTCATGCCAAGATGGGTGAGGTTCTGCGCGAAAGCTTTGGCGGCTGGCGGGTTGGCATTGTGACCAGCGAACCGGCTCTGGCAAAGGCGACCGGACTGAAGTTTCGCGAGCCCGGCCCGATTGTCGCTCATGGCGGGCTGAAGGTGCGGTTGTATCAGACCGGACCGCTCTGAGGTTGTTTTGCCTCTTCGCGCAGCGATCTTCGCGCCTCCCTTGCCGCGATGACCCGGCGGCGGCGGCGAAGTTCGACATTGAAGACTGCGCCGAGCATGACCGAAAAAGCCGCGAGATAGAACCACATCAGAAGGGCCACAACCGCACCGATTGAGCCATAGATGCGGTTATAGCTGTTGAAGCTGCCGAGATAGGCCGAGAACGCCAGCGAGGCGAGGCCCCATGCAATGGTCGCGACGATGGACCCCCAGGTAAATATGGCCGTTCTGGGGGTGCGGACATTCGGGCCGTAACGGTAAAGAATACCAATCCCGATCATCACGATCAGCAACATCCCCGCCCAGGGAAGCCCGGTGATCAGCCATGCCCGCAGCGGACCAAGCGAGAACATGCTGAGGATAATCGGCACCACCACAATCGTGGCCAGCCCCATGAACACCACCCCGACAATCGCGAGTGTAAGGATATAGGCCAGCACGAAGCCGAACAGCGTGGAATGCGCCCTGACGCCGTAAGCGGCATTCAGTCCGCGAACGAGCGCATTCACCCCGGCCCGCGCCGCCACGGTGGCGATCAGGAAGGAAACGAAGGTGGTCCAGCCAAGCTGGGTTCGCCCGCCAGATACCAGCGAATCGACCTGCGCCCTGAGGATCGCCATTGCCTCGCCGGGGACGAATTCCTCCGCGACATGGACGTAATCCTCGATCACCATTGGGTCGTACCACAGACCCCAAAGCGCAATGATCGCAGCAAGACCGGGAAACACGGCGAACATGGCATAGAAGGCCACGCCAGCCGCGATCAGACCCATATGGATCTTGTCCATCCGCTCCCCCAGAGCCATGATGAACCGCCATATTTCCAGAAATAGCCCGATCATGCGCCCCGCCCGTTGATACGCGTAGTTTCAGCGGAACGGGGTCTGGTTTCAACCGTCAGTGTTTTGTGACGTAGCGAAGCCAGATCGGATTATCGCCCAGAGTCGTAATGAATTTCTCATGCGCCTCAACCTCCTCCGGGCTCAGGCGGGACGGCAGAGGCGTCGGGCGGGCCATCTTCGCGGCCGGCGTCTGGCTTTGCGTGCTGCTGCTGTTCTGAGGTTTGGCCTTGCTTGGCGCATCAAGCACAAGGTCGGGCTGACGGCCGCCGATCAGTTCCAGATAAACCTCAGCCAGAATTTCGCTGTCCAGCAGCGCCCCGTGAAGCGTCCGGGCGGAATTGTCGATGCCGAAACGCCGGCACAGCGCGTCGAGCGAGTTCTGTGCGCCGGGAAACTTTTCCCGCGCGAGCGCCAGCGTATCGAGCGCCCGCGACCAGGGCAGGGTCTTGCGACCGATCATCTTCAGCTCGGCATTGAGGAACTTCATATCGAAGCTGGCATTGTGAATGACCAGCTTGGCATCGCTGCCGATGAAATCGATAAACTCATCCGCGACCTGCGAGAAAAGCGGTTTGTCCTGCAGGAATTCGCTCGTCAGACCGTGAACTGCAACGGCATCGTCGGGCACGTCACGTTCAGGGTTGATGTATTTGTGGAACGTGTTTCCGGTTGGCAGGTGGTTCAGTAGCTCGACCGCGCCGATTTCCACCAGACGATCGCCCTGATCGGGATCGAAGCCGGTTGTTTCCGTATCCATGACGATTTCACGCATTCAGACGGCCCAGAATAGCGGTGCATATGTTACGGACGGCGCGCCGCGCGCCTTCCATGTCGTCGGTCGGGATAACCCAGTTGGCCCTTGCGCGTTTTTCGGCGTCGGGCATTTGACGGCTCAGGATCATGTCGAGCGCGTCCGACGTCATTCCCGGTCGCGCCAATACGCGGCTTCGCTGGGTTTCGGCGTCCGTTGAAACGACAGCGACACCGTCGACGCTGTCCTGCGCGCCGGTTTCGAAAAGCAGCGGGATATCAAGAACGATGATCCGGGCGTTGTCCTCATTTGCTTGCGAAATGAAGCGCCTGCGGTCGTCGGCGACCAGCGGGTGGACAATGGCCTCAAGCCGCGAAAGCGCGGCGGGATCTTTTGCGAGGATTGCTTTCAGCGCCTCCCTGTCGACCGCCCCATCCCGGACAGCGCCGGGAAATTCGGCACCAACCGGCTCAACCGCCGCACCGTCCCTCGCATAAAGGCGATGGACGGCAGCGTCGGCATCCCAGACCGGGTGGCCGAGATCGCCAAACATTTTTGCGGTCGTGGATTTTCCCATACCGATGGAGCCGGTGAGGCCAAGCAGAAAGCTCACAACACGGCGTCCCGAAGCGCGTCATCGACCTCTGGCCGCTGGCCGAACCAACGCTCGAATCCCGGCGCTGCCTGATGGAGAAGCATGCCGAGACCATCGACGATTTCGCAGCCGCGTTGCTCTGCCTCCTTCAGGAAGTCGGTGATCAGGGGGGTGTAGACCAGATCGGTTACCAAAGCGTCCCGGTTCAACGCATCCAGCGGGACGCGCAGCGGTGGCTTTCCGGTCATGCCCATCGAAGTCGCATTGACGACAGTGGTCGCGCCTTCAAGCATATTGCCCGCCTGCGCCCAGTCATAAACAACGATTTTCGCGCCGAATTCTGCCTTGATCTGCTCGGCCCGCAGCTTGGTGCGGTTGCTGATCCGCAATTCCGGCACGCCCGCCTCCAGCAGGGAGGCAACAACAGCACGCGCGGCACC
Organism: Paracoccus sp. SCSIO 75233; assembly: GCF_027912675.1. NCBI lineage: Bacteria > Pseudomonadati > Pseudomonadota > Alphaproteobacteria > Rhodobacterales > Paracoccaceae > Paracoccus > Paracoccus sp. SCSIO 75233. The sequence continues at coordinate 2,877,817 of NZ_CP115757.1, forward strand.
ACCAGCGCCGATCACGGCGGCGGCGCCGGATTCCGGATGCCAATGCGGGGCGCTTTGGGTCAGGTTGGTGACGAACCCGTAGCCATCGGTGTTATCGGCGTGGATTTTGCCGTCGTCACGGAAGATCAATGTGTTTGCCGCGCCGATAAGCGACGCCCTGTCGGTCACGATATCGGCAATTTTCAGGACCGCTTCCTTATGTGGTATCGTCACATTCGCGCCCGCAAAGCCCATGCGCGGCAAAGCGCGAAGAACCTGTTCGAGATTCTCCGGCGCAACGGGCAGCGGGACATAGTCGCCATCGATCTGATAACGGTGCAGCCAGTGCCGATGCAGGCGCGGCGATCTGGAATGCGCGACCGGCCAGCCAAGGACGCCGGCGAGCGGTGCGTGAGGTATCCGATCATGATCAGTCATGGCGCGTGGATAGCTCCTGTCGGGCAGGCTGAAAAGAACAAAAGATCGCCTGTCATCATGGTACCGCCGGGTAACTCTGTGGACAATCTTGTTGATGGTAAAGTGCAGAATTTATGCGTGGGACAACTCGGGCGAACGAAACCGGAATGCCGGGTCCTTTCCACATGTTGATCGGCGGAAGGAAGCTGTCCATAGGCTGTGGAAAATGACTCACGATATATGTAAAATACTGATTTATAATGATTTTATAGGTGTGATTTGGGGCGACCACTGTGGAACAATCTGTCGGATCGGGAGTATCCGATTACCCACAGCCCCTACAATCATCATCATCTTTATTCTCTTCTTTTATATGCTTATAGGAAGACATGATCGATTTCCTCACCCTGGCCTATCCCTGGATCAAGTCTCTGCACATCATGGCTGTGATGAGCTGGATGGCTGGGCTGTTTTATCTGCCAAGACTGTTCGTCTATCACGTTGAGCGTCGCAGAGAGGGCAACGAACCGACAGCGTCTTTCGTGATCATGGAAGAGAAGCTTTTGAGGATGATCATGAACCCGGCCATGCTGGTGAGCTGGGCTTGCGGTGTGCTGCTGGTGATGACGCCGGGAATCGTTGTCTGGTCGATGATCTGGCCGTGGACGAAGGCTATTGCTGTGATTGCAATGACGTGGTTTCACATGTGGCTGGCGGGTCAGCGAAAGAAGCTGCTTCTGTCGGAGGGTCTGACCGGGCGGCAATATCGGATGATGAACGAAGTGCCGACATTGCTGATGGCCATCATTGTCGTCTCGGTGGTTGTCAAATTCTGACGTTTCGGCCTGTGTGGTTGACTCGTGGTGGTGGATAACCTATCTGGCTGGTAATTGCCCCGCCGTCCGGCAGGGGTGTCCTCCTTATTATATGAAGATGTCGCGGCCTGGTGTTCGCGATTATTGGTGATGCCATGAGCGATGAACGTCTGAACCTGTCCGATCTGAAGGCGAAGAGCCCGAAAGATCTCCTCGCGATGGCGGAGGAGTGGGAAATCGAGAATGCCTCGACCATGCGCAAGGGCGAGATGATGTTCTCGATCCTTAAAGAGCACGCGGATGATGGTTTCGAGATCGGCGGCGATGGTGTTCTTGAGGTGGTGCAGGACGGTTTTGGGTTCCTGCGGTCCACGGAAGCGAATTATCTGCCCGGCCCGGACGATATCTATGTCAGCCCCGAGATGATCCGGCAGCACTCGCTGCGGACTGGTGATACTGTCGAGGGCGTGATTCGTGCGCCGGGTGAGAACGAGCGTTATTTCGCCCTGACAAAGGTCGAAATGATCAATTTCGGCGATCCGGAAAAAGCGCGTCACAAGGTTGCATTCGACAACCTGACGCCGCTTTATCCGAATGAGCGGCTGAATATGGAGATCGAAGACCCGACGATAAAGGATCGCTCAGCCCGGATCATCGACCTTGTCGCGCCGATCGGGAAGGGTCAGCGTTCGCTGATCGTGGCACCGCCGCGGACAGGTAAGACCGTCCTGTTGCAGAATATCGCGCATTCTATCGAGCGTAATCATCCGGAATGCTATCTGATCGTTCTTCTGATCGACGAACGCCCGGAAGAGGTGACTGATATGCAGCGTTCGGTGAAGGGCGAGGTTGTCAGCTCGACCTTCGACGAACCGGCGAGCCGTCACGTCGCCGTGTCGGAAATGGTGATCGAAAAGGCGAAACGTCTGGTCGAACATAAGCGCGATGTGGTGATTCTGCTCGACTCGATTACCCGGCTTGGTCGGGCGTTTAACACTGTGGTGCCGTCCTCAGGCAAGGTGCTGACTGGTGGTGTTGACGCGAACGCATTGCAGCGCCCGAAGCGGTTCTTCGGTGCGGCGCGGAATATCGAGGAAGGTGGCTCACTGACGATTATCGCGACGGCGCTGATCGATACCGGCTCGCGGATGGACGAAGTGATCTTTGAAGAATTCAAGGGCACGGGCAACAGTGAGATTGTTCTGGATCGCAAGGTTGCCGATAAGCGCGTCTTCCCGGCGATGGATATCCTTAAATCGGGTACGCGGAAGGAAGAGCTTCTGGTCGATGCGAAGGATCTTCAGAAGACTTATCTGCTGCGGCGTATCCTCAATCCGATGGGAACGACCGATGCGATTGAATTCCTGATCTCAAAACTGAAACAGACGAAGAATAACGGGGAATTCTTCGACTCGATGAACGCGTGATGGGTTTTGGGCACGATTTTCGCAGAAGCGACGCCGCCCGGGCGGGGCGGTGTGTCGATTATCCGGCTAAGCGGCGCTGAAGCGCGGCAGGTCGGTGAATCGCTATGCGGAAATCTTCCTGAGGCGCGGCACTGTTATTTTCGCTTGATCAGGGATGGCGATGATCTGATCGATCAGGCGCTGGTGTTTCGGTTTGATGCCGGATCGAGCTTTACCGGCGAAGAGAGTTTTGAATTCCAGCTACACGGTGCGCCGGTGGTGGCACGTCGGCTTGAGGCGGCGCTGATATCCCGCGGCTTGCGAAGGGCAGAGCCGGGTGAGTTCACCATGCGGGCGTTCATGTCTGGGCGCATGGATCTGGCCGAAGTCGAGGGTTTGTCGGATTTGCTGGCAGCCGAAACCGAAGCGCAACGGAAGCTGGCGGCTGAAACGAGTTCAGGGGCGCTTGGCAAGCTGGCGGAATCGTGGCGGTCGGATTTGCTGAATGCCGGGGCGTTGCTTACGGCGTCTATTGACTTTGCGGACGAAGAAATTCCCGATGACGTGGCGAGAGATGTGGGGCAACTGATCTCATCGGTGCGCGAGTCCATCGCGACTCAGTTGGCGGGTTTTCCTGCAAGCGCGCGGTTGCGGGAAGGTTTTGAGGTTGCCTTGGTTGGAGCGCCGAATGCGGGGAAGTCATCCTTGCTGAATGCTTTTGCGCGTCGGGATATTGCGATTGTGACGGCTCAGCCGGGGACGACTCGCGATGTCGTGGAATTTTCGGCGGATTTACGGGGTCTGCCGGTGCGGTTCCTTGATACGGCGGGAATGCGGCAAACATCTGATGATATTGAGAAAATAGGGGTGGAACGCGCGCGGAAGAGGGCCGAAGAGGCTGATCTTCGGCTTTTTGTCGGCGAAATTCCGGAGGATGCGTCGGATTTGATTCGGGACGGGGATATGTTCGTGCGGTCAAAGGCGGATCTGACGGGTGAGGCTGGTGCTGTGTCCAGCGTCACTGGTATAGGGATTGAAGAACTATTGGATCGGATTTTCGATGTTCTTCAGGAGCGGGTGGCGGGTGCAGGGCTGGCCAGTCATGAGCGTCAGGCGGAAGCCTTGGCGCGTGCAGCCGCTGCTCTGAAGATCGATCCGGATGCGGAGCCGGAATTTCTGGTCGAAGCGCTGCGCGAGGCCGGACAATATTTGCAGCGCTTGGTTGGAAAAATCGACGCAGAGGACTATTTTGATCAGGTCTTCAGTTCGTTCTGTGTCGGAAAATAGGACCGTTTCACGTGAAACAATATGATGTCATCGTTGTGGGCGGGGGGCACGCCGGGACAGAAGCGGCCAGCGTTGCGGCGCGGCTTGGGAAGTCGGTCGCGCTTGTTACGATGTCTGAGCGGGATATTGGCACGATGTCCTGCAATCCGGCGATCGGCGGATTGGGTAAGGGCCACCTTGTCCGCGAAATTGACGCGATGGACGGGCTTATGGGTCGGCTCGCGGATGCTGCGGGTATTCAGTATCGTTTGTTGAATCGGCGAAAGGGGCCCGCCGTGCAGGGGCCGCGCACCCAGGCAGATCGTAATGCCTATCGCGCCGCGGCGCTCGCGGCAGTTCAGGTGTCGCCGAATATTGATCTGGTTTATGGCGAGGTGACGGGACTGGTCATCGGTAGCGGGCGGATCGGCGGCGTCTTCATGGGAAATGCGTCGCTGAAAGCCGACCGGGTGATCATCACGACGGGGACGTTTCTCAACGGTATTATCCATATTGGCGAAGAACAGCGTCAAGCTGGCAGGTGGGGTGATGCATCAGCTTCGTCGCTCGCGTCTGCGATTAAGGATTTGGGCGTCCAGTTTGGGCGGTTGAAAACAGGAACGCCGCCGCGATTAAATGGAAAGACGATAGACTGGGATAGTGTTGGGACGCAGCCCGGTGACGATGAACCCGAATTCCTCTCGTTCCTGACACATAGCACCGCGTTGCAGCAGGTCAGCTGCGGGGTCACGCACACGAACGCGCGGACGCATGATATTATCCGGGAAAACCTTTCGAAGTCGGCTATGTATGGCGGTCGCATCGAGGGCGTCGGCCCGCGATACTGCCCCTCGATCGAGGATAAGATACATCGCTTCGCCGATAAGGAATCGCATCAGATCTTCTTGGAGCCGGAGGGCCTGCAAACCGACCTTGTCTATCCGAACGGGATTTCCACATCGTTGCCGGCGGACATTCAGCGAGAATATGTAAACTCCATCAGTGGGCTCGAACATGCAGAGATCGTCCAGCCCGGTTACGCGGTCGAGTATGATTATGTAGATCCGCGATCGCTTGAGCCAACGCTTAGGGTTCGCGGGGTAGAGGGGCTGTATTTTGCGGGCCAGATCAATGGCACGACGGGTTATGAGGAGGCGGCGGCGCAGGGCCTCGTTGCGGGGCTGAATGCCGCAACGGGTGATGCGGCGGTATTTTCGCGGACGACCTCATATATTGGGGTGATGATCGACGACCTCACAACCCGTGGTGCGACTGAGCCGTACAGGATGTTCACGTCGCGCGCAGAATACCGACTGTCCTTGCGCGCGGACAATGCTGATCAACGCCTGACTCCGCTGGCAATTGCGCTTGGATGTGTGGGGGAGGACAGGCGCCGATCTTTCGAAGAGAAGATGTCGCGTCTGGACTCGGCAATGGATGTGTTGAACGAAATCAGTTTCGGCGGCAGAGATCTCGCGACGGCAGATTTTGAAACCGGCCGTGATAGCCGCCGGCGCACTGCGTTCGAACTGCTGTCAAACAAGGATGTCGAACTCTCCAACCTCCGTGATTTATGTGCGGAGATTCCAGAGTGGGACGCGTCAACTGAGCGGCAGGTCAAGATTCAGGCGATCTATGCGCAGTATGTCGAGCGGCAGAAGCGGGAAGCCGAGGCGATGAAACGGGACGAGACTGTCGAGCTATCGCGAGAGATTGACTATCAATCTATCCCGGGTCTGTCGAATGAACTTCGCAGCAAGCTGGCGCTGGCGAAACCTGCAACGGTCGCCGCCGCCGCGCGCATCGAGGGTATGACCCCTGCGGCGCTTTCGTTGCTTGTTGCCACGGCGCGGAAGCTCGGCCGAGCCGGATGAGTGTTTCACGTGAAACAGCGCAACTGCTGGACGCATACGCGAAGCTGATAAAGAAGTGGAACCCAGCCATTAATCTGGTCGCCCGTGGTACGCTGCAAGATATACATGATCGGCATATCGAGGACTCCCTCCAACTTATCGAAGCCGCAAAGCCAGAAACGGGCAGTTGGGTCGACCTCGGCTCCGGGGGCGGGCTCCCCGGCATCGTCGTGTCGATCCTGACCCAGAGCCGGGACCTGAAAGTAACGCTGGTCGAAAGCGACAAGCGAAAGGCGGCATTTCTGCAAACGGTACGCCGGGAATTGGAACTGGCAAACCTCACGGTGCTCACCGACAGAATTGAAGCCCTGCCGGACGGCAACCACAACTACGCCAGCGCAAGGGCCCTCGCGCCGCTCGAAAAACTGCTGCCTTGGCTCCAACGCGTGCTTGCGAAAGACGGGACAGCTTGGCTATTAAAGGGACGAAATTGGCGAGATGAAATCGATGTTGCCAGCAAAGATTGGCACTTCGATTTTGAGACAATACCAAGCCGGATCGAGGCAGATTCCGTTATAATGAAGCTCAGGGGCATCCAAAAACATGGCTGATCCGAATATTATCGCCGTCGCGAACCAAAAGGGCGGCGTCGGAAAGACCACCACGGCGGTTAATCTCGGCGCGGGGCTGGCGGCCCAAGGACATAGGGTGCTGATTATCGACCTGGATCCGCAAGGGAACGCCTCGACTGGGGTCGGAAATCCGGTAAAAGGCCGGAAATCCACCTCTTACGATCTGCTCTCCGGGCGGAACTCGCTGACAGAAACGACGGTGCCGACCAGCACGGATGGGCTTTTCCTGGTGCCGTCGACCTCCGATCTCAGTTCCGCCGATATGGATTTCTCTTCCAGGGCGGATCGCATCAAGCTGTTGAAAGCAGTTCTTCAGGGCGCGGAAGGATATGATTATATCCTCGTCGATTGCCCGCCCGCTCTCGGACTGCTCACGGTCAACGCGCTCGTCGCCGCGGATTCCGTGCTGGTCCCGCTGCAGACGGAGTTTTATGCGCTCGAAGGCTTGTCCCAACTTCTGATGACTGTGCGAGAGGTGCGGCAGGGTGCCAACCAATCCCTGCGGGTGAATGGCGTTGTGCTGACCATGTATGACGGGCGGAACAACCTGTCCCAACAGGTGGAGGCGGATGCGCGCTCAACCCTGGGTGAACTGGTGTATGACACGATCATCCCACGAAATGTCCGCATATCGGAGGCGCCGTCGCACGGTCTCCCTGTCACGCTATACGATCCGAACTCCGCAGGCAGCCGCGCTTATCAGGCGCTGACCAAAGAGTTCCTGAGCCGTCAGAAGGAGATGCGCAATTGAGCCAGAATAAACGTAGCAGCCTTGGTCGCGGTCTCTCTGCCCTGATGGCCGACTTGCAGCCCGACGCGGACACCAATGACACCAACGATGCGCCCCGTGGTGCGCCGGTGACAGTCCCGACGGAGCAGATAACGCCCAACCCCGATCAGCCGCGTCGCGTCTTCGATCAGGATGCGCTGGCTGAGCTGGCCGATTCCATTCGTCACCGCGGGGTGATCCAGCCGCTTATCGTGCGCCGCCATCCGGACGATCAGAACATATACCAGATCGTCGCCGGCGAACGGCGTTGGCGGGCGGCCCAGATTGCGCAGCTTCATGAGCTTCCGGTCCTGATCCGCGAGTTCAGCGACTCCGAAATGCTGGAAGTCGCCATCATCGAAAATATTCAGCGTGCGGACCTGAACGCGATCGACGAGGCCGCGTCATACCGCCAGCTCATGTCACGCTTCGGCCACACGCAGGAGAAGGTTGCCGAGGCCCTCGGCAAAAGTCGCAGCCATATTGCAAACCTGATGCGGCTGCTGAATCTGCCGGAGCAGGTTCAGGAATGGGTACGCGAAGAAAAACTGTCAGCAGGACACGCGCGCGCACTGGTCACCGTGGACGATCCGGTCGGCATCGCGCGCCGGATCATCGAAAAGGGAATGTCGGTTCGCGAGGTCGAAGCGCTTCTCAGAAAGAAATCCGACGCCCCCACCAAGCCTCGCCATAAGGAAGAGAAGGATGCAGATACCCGCGCCCTGGAGGGTGATCTCAGCGCAACGCTGAAAATGCGGGTACAGATCAAACATGCCGGGCAGGATGGCGGGCAGCTGACGATCACTTATCGCGATCTGGAGCAGCTTGATCGGCTTTGCCAAATCCTCGCCGGAAGCGCCTAAGCTTCCGGGCGCAGGATGATGTAGACGGCGACGGCTGACAGGATCAGTGCCTGTATCAACAGGGTAGGGCCGGGAACGCCCAGTGCGGCTGCCAATATCAGGCTTGCGGCCATCGCACCGACAGACAGATATTTCGCCGGCCGCCGGATCGCACCACGCTCCTGCCAGCGACGAATATCGGGACCATAGACCGGATGGTTCAGCAGCTTCTGCCGCAATCTTTCCGATGACCGGCTGAAGGCCCAGGCGGCGACCAGCAGAAACGGCACGGTTGGTATAATCGGAAGAAACGCGCCGATTGCGCCAAGCCCGACCGCAACCCAGCCGATTGCCAAATAAACGATCCGGCTCATCCCGCCATCTCCCGCAGAACATAGTTCAACACCGGCCGCCCGGTGCTGCTGGCCGAAAGCCTGCCAGCCTTGGCGATCACAAGTCCATCGTCGATCAGCCGCGCCAGGCGCTTTTCGTCGAACTTGCCGCCCAAGGCCGCGTAGCGTGCTACATCCATCCCCTCGGACAAGCGCATCGCCATCAGCAGATACTCCGTCGCGATCTCGCCGGGGGCCAGCCTGTCGTTTTCGATATCGCCGCAGCCCTCCGTCTCCACGCGCGACAGCCACCTTGCGGGAAGGCTTTCCGCAACCGTCGATGTTCTGCTTTCGTTCAGCGTAAGCCGACCATGCGCGCCCGGACCGACGGCGGCCCAATCGCCTTGCCGCCAGTAAATCAGGTTATGCCGGGATTCGCAGCCCGGGCGGGCGTGGTTGGACACCTCATAGGCCGGCATCCCTATACCGGAAAGAAAATCGTTTGTTTCCAAATACATATCCGCCGCAAGATCATCTTCCGGCAGGCCCCGCAAAAGCCCGCGCGCGTGGCGGGCCCCGAACATCGTGCCCTCCTCGATGGTCAATTGGTACAGCGAAAGATGATCGACGGCCATAGCGACCGCCTCCCGCAACTCCGCGCGCCATGCTGAAAGCGACTGGTCCTGCCGCGCATAGATAAGGTCAAAACTCACCCGGTCGAAATGGGTCTTGGCCAGATCAAAGGCACGGCGAGCGTCATTGACGCTGTGAAGCCGCCCCAATCGGCGCAGATCGGTGTCGTTCAGAGCCTGAACACCCAGTGACACACGGTTAACACCCGCCTGGGCATAGGCCGCGAAGCGCCCGGCCTCCACACTGCCGGGGTTGGCCTCCATGGTGATCTCGATGTCATTCGCGAAATGCCAATATCCGCGCGCGGCTTCGATAACCGCCGACACTGTCTCCGGGGCCATCAGCGACGGCGTTCCGCCACCGAAGAAGATGCTGCTCAGCACCCGGCCACGGGTCAGCGCCCCGACACGCCCAACCTCTGAACACAGGGCCTTCGCCCAACGAGCATGATCAACCTCGCCGACGACATGGCTGTTAAAGTCACAATAGGGGCATTTGGAGGCGCAAAAGGGCCAGTGGACATAAAGGCCGAAACCCCCGTTGCGCCAGTCCTCGTTCATTCCCGAAGCGCCGTCACTTCGATCTCGACCTTCATTTCCGGTTTGATCAGCCCCGCGATCACCATGGTCGCGGCAGGGCGGATTTCACCGAAAAAAGTCCCGAGAACCGGGGTGATTTCATCGATATGGGCTGCGTCCGTGACCGTGTACTGCACCCGCACCACGTCGCTCAGCTCGAAACCGGCCTCCCGCAGCGCCGCAGTGATTGTCTCAAAACAATTCCGCGCCTGATCCGCTGCACCGGACGGGATTTCCATCGTCGCGTAGTCATACCCCGTCACGCCTGAGACGAAGCACCACGGGCCTTTCACCACGGCTCGGCTGTAACCCATCGTTGCCTCGAAGGGCGACCCGGTGGAGATCCTACGCAAAACACCCCTCCAGCAGCTTCGCGACGGCCACGGCCCGGTGGCTGACGCCGTTCTTTTCCTCGGCGCTCATCTCGCCCAGCGTGACATGATGGCCCTCCGGCATGAAGATCGGGTCATATCCGTGGCCTTCTGCACCGCGTGGCGGCCAGACCACCTGACCGGGCAGAACGCCCTCGAACACCTCGTCATGCCCATCCGGCCAAGCCAACACCAGCGTACAGCGGAACTGCGCCAAGCGGGGGAAGGGGGCGTTGCGTTCCTCCAGCTCCGTCCAGGTGCGGGTCATCGCCATGACAAAATCCCGGCCCTGACCTGTTTCCGCCCAATCGGCGGTATAAACCCCCGGTGCGCCGTCAAGCGCGTCGACAGAGATCCCGCTGTCATCGGCAAGCGCCGGCATCCCGGTCGCCTTCACGGCAGCCTGCGCCTTGATGCGCGCATTGCCGATGAAATTATCCTCGGTCTCCTCCGGCTCGGGCAGGTTCAGATCGGCCGCACCGACGACCTCGACCCCGTAAGGGGCGAGCAGCGCGCGCATTTCGTCCAGCTTGCCCCGGTTATGGGTGGCGACCAGCAGTTTCTTGCCCTCGAACCGGCGCATCAGATCGCGGCTTTCTGCGCGGCAACCAGCCCTGCAACGCCAGCCTCTGCCAGATCGAGCAACCCGTTCATCTGATCCCGGCTGAAGGTCGCGCCCTCTGCGGACATCTGCACCTCGATCAGCTTGCCGCCGCCGGTCATGACGAAATTGCCGTCGGTTCCGGCCTCGCTGTCCTCGGCGTAGTCCAGATCCAGCACCGACTGGCCCGCATAGATCCCGCAGGAGACGGCGGCGACATGATCCATGATCGGGTCGGAGGTCACCATTCCGGCTTCCAGCAGCTTGTTGACAGCCAGCCGCAGCGCCACCCAGCCCCCGGTGATGGAGGCGCAGCGGGTGCCGCCATCGGCCTGTATCACGTCGCAATCGACCACGATCTGCCGCTCACCGAGCGCGCGCCGGTCCACCCCGGCACGAAGCGAGCGCCCGATCAGCCGCTGAATCTCGACCGTGCGGCCTCCTTGCTTGCCCGATGCGGCCTCGCGCCGGTTGCGGGTGTTCGTTGCACGGGGCAGCATGCCATATTCCGCTGTCACCCAGCCCTGACCCGTACCACGCAGGAAAGGCGGGGCTTTCTCGTCGATAGAGGCGCTGCACAGCACGTGAGTCCCGCCGACTTTTATCAGGCAGGACCCTTCTGCATGACGCATCACGCCGGTCTCGATTGAAATTGCCCGCATTTCGCTTAGATTTCGGCCAGAAGGACGCATAGGATTCCCTTTCCTGTTTGCGCGTCAGATACAGGCCCGCCAAGGACGGACGCAACCCCGCATGACCAACCGCCCGATACTCGATGAACTCAACGACCGCTCGCGCGAAGTGTTCCGCCGGGTGGTCGAAACCTATCTCATCACGGGTGAGCCGGTCGGCTCGCGCACCTTGACGCGGGATATGTCGGAGAAGGTCAGTGCCGCGACGATCCGCAACGTCATGCAGGATCTGGAATATATGGGACTGCTGGATGCGCCGCATATCTCTGCCGGTCGCCGCCCGACGGAGCAGGGGCTGAGGATGTTCGTCGACGGGCTGATGGAGGTCGATCCGGTCGCCCCGACCGACCGCGCCCGGATCGAGCAAACCCTTGGTGGGGATTCCGCCGATGTCGCGACGCTGATGGACCGGGTCGGGGGGGCGCTGTCCTCGCTGACGCTTGGTGCCAGCCTGGTCCTGACGCCCAAGCACGAAGCGCCGATCCGGCATATCGAGTTTGTCAGCCTCGCCCAGGACCGCGCCCTGGTGGTGCTGGTGTTTTCGGACGGGCATGTCGAAAACCGTCTGTTCACGCCGCCGCCGGGTCAGACACCGTCGTCAATGCGTGAGGCGGGGAACTTCCTCAACGCTCTGGCAGAGGGCCGCACCCTGACCGAACTGCGCAATCAGGTCAGCCGCGACATTTCGACCCGGCGTCAGGAGCTCGACACGCTCGCCGCCGCCCTGATCGAGAAGGGCCTTGCGACATGGGAGAGCGAGGATAACAACGCCCGGCTGATCGTGCGCGGCCGTGCCAATCTGATCGGCACGGAATCCGCCGATCTCGACCGGATACGGGAGCTGTTCGACGACCTCGAACGCAAGCGGGACATCGCCGAATTCCTCGAACTGACCGAAGGCGGGGACGGGGTGCGCATTTTTATTGGTTCCGAGAACAAGCTTTTTTCACTTTCGGGTTCCTCTCTGGTGGTTTCTCCATATATGAACTCCGACCGGAAGATTATTGGCGCCGTTGGCGTGATCGGTCCGACGCGGCTCAATTACGGTCGCATCGTGCCGATTGTCGATTACACGGCCCAGTTGGTCGGGCGCATATTGTCCGGCCCGAAAGGATGAGAAGATGAGCGACCAGAACCCTGATGACCAGCAGCCGCTTGAGGAACTTCCCCTCGATGAAGATTTCATGGACCCGTTTGCCGAGGAAGAGGATCAGGTCCAGAAGCTGACCGCCGAACGGGACGAATTGCGCGACCGTTTCATGCGGGCGCTTGCGGATGCCGAAAACGCCCGCAAACGCGCGGATAAAGAGCGCCGCAATGCCGAGCAATATGGCGGCTCCCGCCTCGCCCGCGATCTGCTGCCGGTCTATGACCACCTGCACCGCGCGATTGACGCCGTTCCCGAGGATCAGCGGGAAACCAATGCCGCGCTTCTTGAGGGGGTGGAACTGACCCTGCGTGAGCTGGGCAACGTGTTCGCCAAGCACGGCATCACCGTGCTGCGCCCCGAGATTGGCGAGAAATTCGATCCGCAGCTTCACGAGGCCATGTTCGAGGCGCCGCTGCCCGGCACCAGGGCTGGTGACGTCATTCAGCTGATGGAGCCGGGCTTCATGATCCATGACCGCCTGCTGCGTCCCGCCAAGGTCGGCGTCAGCTCGACCCCGGCCAGCTAAGCCACAGATTTTCAGAACCGAGAGGACACCATGCCCCAGATCCGGCTGGACGACGAAGACGACGATCAGGAAGACGACGCCCCGAAAGAGCAAGGGCTGGGCCTGCCCGAGAGCAGCAATATCGGCAAGCTCTATTTCAAATCCCGCAACGTGATCGTCGCGGGAGAGATCAACGATAAGCTGGCGCAGCGCACTGTCGCGCATCTGCTGGCACTGGCGGAGGAGAGCGACGATCCGATCAATATGCTGATCTCCTCCCCCGGCGGGCATGTCGAATCCGGTGACATGATCCACGACATGATCCGCTTTATCCGCCCGACCGTGCGCTGCATTGGCTCGGGCTGGGTGGCCTCTGCCGGGGCGCTGATCTTCATGGGCGCGCAGAAAAAGAACCGTTTCTGCCTGCCGAACACGCGCTTCCTGCTGCACCAACCCTCGGGCGGGATTCGCGGGACGTCGACGGATATGATGATCCAGGCCGAGCAGGTCCGGCTGATGCGCGAGCGTCTGAACCAGATTTTCGCAGACGCCACCGGTCAGAGTGTCGAACGGATCGAGCAGGACACGCAGCGCGATTTCTGGCTGAACACCGAGGAGGCGCTTGAATACGGGCTGCTCGGCAAGGTCATCAGCTCGGTCGATGAGCTGAAGTAAGAGAACCGAAATGACGAAAGGGGCGGCTGTCAGGGCCGCCCCTTTTTATTTCTAAGCGCCGCCTGGGCTGCGCCGTCGCATGGATATTTGGGCCAGGATGAAGAGGGGCGAAAGTGTTCGCTTCGCCCCGCCCGGGGTCAGACGGCGGCTTTCAGTGCCTCTGCCTTGTCGGTCGCTTCCCATGTGTAGCCGGTGTGGGTTTTGCCGGCATAGGTGATCTGCTCTGGCGCCTTGCCGAAGTGGCCATAGGTCGACGTGCTGCGATAAATCGGGTGCAGCAGGTCAAGCTCGCCAATAATGGCGAAGGGGCGCAGGTCGAAGACCTCGCGCACGGCGGCGACGATTTTCTCCACCGGGACGGTTTCGGTTCCGAAGCAGTTGAGCGAGATCGAGGTCGGTTCGGCCACGCCGATGGCGTAGCTGACCTGAATCTCGCAGCGCTTGGCAAGCCCGGCTGCGACGATGTTCTTCGCAACCCAGCGGCCCGCATAGGCGGCGGAACGGTCCACCTTGGACGGATCCTTGCCCGAGAACGCACCGCCGCCGTGGCGGGCCATGCCGCCATAGGTGTCGACGATAATCTTGCGCCCGGTCAGGCCGCAATCGCCAACCGGGCCGCCGATGACGAATTTGCCGGTTGGGTTGATGAAGTATTTCGTCTCCGCAGACAGCCACTCGGCGGGCAGAACCGGCTTGATGATCTCCTCAATGACCGCTTCGCGCAGATCGTCCAGCCCGATCTCCGGGTTGTGCTGCGTCGACAGGACGACGGCATCGACGGCCTCCGGCCGACCATCCTCGCCGTAGCGGAACGTGACCTGCGATTTCGCGTCCGGGCGCAGCCAGTCCAGCGTGCCATTGCGGCGGACCAGCGACTGGCGCTGAACCAGCCGGTGCGCATAGGTGATCGGGGCGGGCATCAGCACATCGGTTTCGTCCGAGGCATAGCCGAACATCAGGCCCTGATCGCCGGCACCCTGTTCTTCCAGAGCTTCGCGGTCGACACCCTGATTGATCTCCGGCGACTGCTTGCCGATGATATTGATGACCGAGCAGGTGGCACCGTCGAAGCCGACCTCGGACGAGGTATAGCCGATATCGCTGATGACATCGCGCACGATTGATTCCAGATCGACCCATGCGCTTGTCGTGATCTCGCCGGAGATAATCGCCACCCCGGTTTTGACCATTGTTTCGCAGGCAACGCGGGCGCGCGGATCCTCGGCGATGATGGCGTCGAGCACGGCGTCGCTGATCTGGTCCGCGATCTTGTCGGGGTGACCCTCGGACACGGATTCCGAGGTGAAGAGGTTATATTCGCTCATGGTTTCAATACCGGTAATGATCTGATTTGAAAGGGCCATCCTGCGGCACGCCGATATAGTCGGCCTGCTCGGCAGAGAGCTTCGTCAGCTTTGCGCCGACCTTGTCGAGATGCAGCATCGCGACTTTCTCGTCCAGATGCTTGGGCAGGATATAGACGCCAGGGGCGTATTCGTCGCCCTTGGTGAACAGCTCGATCTGGGCCAGCACCTGGTTGGTGAAGCTGGCCGACATCACGAAGGACGGGTGGCCGGTGGCATTGCCGAGATTCAGCAGACGGCCCTGGCTCAGCAGGATGATACGATTGCCCGAGGGCATCTCGATCATGTCCACCTGATCCTTGATATTGGTCCATTTGTGGTTCTTCAGGCTGGCGACCTGAATCTCATTGTCGAAATGGCCGATATTGCCGACGATGGCCATGTCCTTCATCTCGCGCATATGCTCGACGCGGATGACGTCCTTGTTGCCGGTCGTGGTGACGAAGATATCGGCGGAGGCGACGACCTCCTCCAGCGTGACCACCTCGAAACCGTCCATTGCGGCTTGCAGCGCGCAGATCGGATCGACCTCGGTCACCTTCACGCGGGCACCGGCACCTTGCAGCGAGGCGGCAGAGCCTTTGCCGACATCGCCGTAACCGCAGACGACGGCGACCTTGCCGGCCATCATCACATCGGTGGCGCGGCGGATACCGTCGACGAGCGATTCCTTGCAGCCATATTTATTGTCGAATTTCGACTTGGTGACGGAGTCGTTGACGTTGATCGCCGGGAAGGGCAGCAGGCCCTTCTTGTGCAGATCGTAGAGGCGATGCACGCCGGTCGTGGTTTCCTCGCTGACGCCCTGAATGGCATCGCGCTGCTGCGTGAACCAGCCGGGGCTCTCTTCCAGCCGCTTGCGGATCTGGGCGAACAGCGCCTCTTCCTCTTCGCTGGTCGGGGTGGCGATCAGGTCATCTTCGCCGTTTTCGACCCGGGCACCCAGCAGGATATAAAGCGTGGCGTCGCCGCCATCGTCGAGGATCATATTCGCGGTCCCTTCGCCGAAGCGGAAAATCTGGTCGGTATAGGACCAGTATTCTTCCAGCGTTTCGCCCTTGATGGCGAAGACCGGCACACCGGATGCGGCAATCGCTGCGGCGGCGTGGTCCTGTGTCGAGTAGATATTGCACGAGGCCCAGCGGACATCCGCGCCCAGAGCAACCAGCGTTTCGATCAGCACGGCGGTCTGCACGGTCATATGCAGACTGCCGGCGATGCGTGCGCCTTTAAGGGGTTTTGCGTCGCGATATTCTGCCCGAAGCGCCATCAGCCCCGGCATTTCGGTTTCAGCGATGTCGAGTTCTTTCCGCCCGAAGTCGGAAAGTGCGATATCTTTGATGATGTAATCGGTCATGTATGGCCTTCAGCCTGTGGTCCGCGACTGGCGGAAAATGGTTGGAGAGCGGCCCATGTTAGCCGCCCTGCGACGAATCGACCATTCCTTATCGGTAAGACCTCTGTTTTGCCAGCCGGGCTATGGTAGGTTGCAGTGCATAAGCGGCTCGCGTATCGCAATAAATCAGACAAATCGGGGGGCAATATGGCAGTTTTACTTGCTGATGTCGGCGGAACCAATGCGCGGGTGGCGTTGGCGCGCAATGGGATAATCGATACCGACAGCATTACGCGATACCGTGGCGAGGATTATGACAGCTTTGACCGCGTGGTGCAGACCTATCTGGCCGAACAGGACGATCCCCGGCTGACGGCGGTCTGTGTCGCGGTCGCCGGTCCCGTCTCGGGCGGGCGGGCGGAGCTGACCAACCGCGACTGGGATTTCTCCGAAGAGCGCCTTGCGAAGCTGACCGATGCCGATCATGTGCGGCTGATCAACGATCTGACGGCACTGGGCTATGCCACCAATCGTCTGGACGAAGACGGTGTCTCGCTGCTGCGGGCGGCACCGGCGCATCGGTCGCGGAACGGGCAGGCCCTCGTGGTCGGTGCCGGGACCGGGTTCAATGTCTGTGGTGTCCGGCATCTGCCGGGCGGCGCGATTTCCTGTCAGGAGGCGGAGGAGGGGCATACCAGCCTGCCCGCGAATATCTATGCGCGCCTGCTGGATCAGGTCGGGGCGAGCGCGATGCCGGGCTTCTTCTCGACCGAGGAGCTTTTTGCCGGGCGCGGTCTCGCGCGGCTGCACGAGGCGCTGCATGACGTGAAGGTGGAGCGGGCCGAGGCCATCTCCAATGCGGCCATGCAGGGCGATGCGGCTTCGGAAGAGACCTACCGTCTGTTTACCGAGCTTTTCGGCCTGCTGCTGCGCGAGCTTGCTTTGCGCTTCATGCCGGTCGAAGGCATGTATCTTGCCGGTTCCGTGGCCCGCAGCTTCGCACACCGGACGGAGCAGTTGGAGAGTGCATTCCTTGCCGAGCCTTATATGCGGCACATCCCGGAAAACACGCCGCTGTTGCTGATCCGTGACGATATGGCCGCACTTCACGGCTGTCTGGCGGCAATTTCGTGAAGTAGCATAAATCACACTCAACTCAGGTAGATTTCCCAAGGTAAAGCTGTAAAAACGAGGCGAAGCGCAGGAGGGGCCGTCAGGGATGCATCGCAGTTTAACGATTGCCTTATCGGCGCTTGCATCGGTGGCAATGGTCGGGGCCGATGCGTTTGCGCAGTCTGCGTCATCCTCGAACCCGTTTTCCCGCTTCTCCGGGCTTTTCAGCCGCGAAGAACAGCCTGTCACCAATGATCAGGGCGAGGTTCTGGGTCCGCCCGTCGATCTGCAATTCGTCATCGTCAATGGCGATGAAGACCTCCGGCGGCCCTTGCGGGGCGCATCGCTGGTGGCCGGTGCGCTGGATGAACAACGGGCGACCGGGCAGGATATTCTTGCGGCGGCGCGTGGCGATTATGCCCGCGTTCTTGGGGTTCTTTACGACGAGGGCTATTTTTCGGCCATCATCAATATCACGCTGGACGGGGTGGAGGCGGCGAATATCGCGCCGCTCGACGCGCCGGACTATGTCGGTCAGGTGGTGGTCTCGGTCGATCCCGGCCCGCGATTTGAATTCGGGCGCGCCGATCTGGGGCCGCTTGCGCCCGGCACGCAACCGATTGACGGCTATGCGGTCGGCAAACCCGCCGGGACCGGGATCATTAAACGGGCGACCTCCCGCGCGATCAGCGACTGGCGTGACGCCAGCCACGCCAAGGCCCGTGTCGCGGCGGATGAGATCATCGCGGATCACAATGTCTCACAGCTTGAATCGCGGGTTGATCTGAACCCCGGCCCGGCCGTGACCTTCGGGCGGCTGCAGGCGACCGGGAATGAGCGACTGAGCACGCGTCGCATGCTCAAGATCGCAGGCTATCCGGAGGGTGAGCTGTTCGATCCCGAAAAGCTCGACACCATGCGCAAGCGCCTGCGCCGCTCCGGCGTGTTTTCCGCGATCACGCTGGTCGAGGCGGAAACGCTGAACCCCGATAATTCGATGGATGTCGCGCTGACCGTGGTGGAACAGAAACCCCGCCGTCTGGGCGCGGCGTTCGAGATTTCCAGCGTCGATGGCGCCATGTTCTCCGCCTATTGGCTGCACCGCAACCTGCTGCGGGGTGGCGAGCGTTTCCGGGTGGAGGCGCAGATCAGCGATGTCAGCGCCGACACGGATGAGCAGGATTATTCCTTCGGCGTCAGGATAGACCGGCCCGCGACGCTGTCGGCGGATACGACCGGATATATCGACCTGAACCTGTCCGAAGATAACGAACCGGATTACTACGAACGCAAGGTGGAGTTCGGGATCGGCTTCAACCACATCGAAAGCGAGCGCCTGACCGGGGATTTTGCGCTGAAATACACCCTGTCGAAGATCAATTACGGCGATGGCTATTACGAATTTTCGACAATCTCCCTGCCGACGAAGGTCACATGGGATATGCGGGACCAACAGAACAACGCCAAGAGCGGTTTCTGGCTGTCCGGCGAGGTGACGCCGTTTGTCGGGCTGGAGGACACGGGATCAGGCGCGCAGCTTATCGGTGAGGGCCGCTACTATCGCAGCTTTCTGGAAGAGGACCGGCTGACCTTCGCGGGCCGTGCCAGGCTGGGAACGGTTGTGGGTCCCGATATTCTCGAAACCCCGCCGGATTACCTGTTCTTCTCCGGCGGCGGCGGCAGTGTGCGCGGGCAAAAATATGAATCCCTCGGCTTCGACATCCCGCTGCCCGATCAGGAGGAGGACGCCTATGTCGGCGGGCTCAGCCTGCTGAACATCAATTTCGAGGCGCGTTATCAGGTCCGGGAAAAGATCGGTGCCGTGGCGTTCGTTGATGCGGCCCAGATCTGGGATGACGGTGTCTGGCAGGGTGATCGGAAATGGCATGCGGGTGCGGGTGTCGGGGTGCGCTACGACACGCCGATCGGTCCGCTGCGCTTTGACGTGGCGACGCCGATCAACGAAGATGACGACGACGATGTAAGCTCGGTTCAGCTCTATCTCGGTCTTGGGCAGGCGTTCTGATGTTGCGGAAATTCTCGATCAGGCTGGCGTTTCTGCTGCTGCTGCCACTCGCTGCGCTGGCGCAGGATGCGTCGGAGGATGACGCGACAGTTGCCGAAATCGCGGCGGAGGAGACCGATGACAAGGGTTTCCTGACCCGCTTCTTGCAAAACCGTTTGTCGAGCGCCGGCAGGTCGGTTGTTATCGACGGGTTCGAGGGGGCTTTGTCATCGCGCGCCACCTTCGCGCGCATTGTCATTTCCGATGGCGAAGGCGCTTGGCTGACCCTGCATGACGGCGCGATACAGTGGAACCGCTCCGCCCTTTTGCGCGGTCAGGTCCAGATCGGCGAGATGAGCGCCGCGTTGATCGAGGTGCCGCGCGGACCCATCACCGAGGAGCAGGAGGAGACGCGGGCAGAGGCACGCAGCTTCTCCCTGCCCGAATTGCCGGTCGGCATCTATATCGACCAGATCGATGCCGAGCGCGTGGTGATCGGCAGCCCGATCCTGGGTGAGGACGCGGAAATCACGCTCAGCGGCTCCATGACGCTGGCGGGTGGCGAAGGCACCGCCGATGTTGAGATCAGCCGGGTTGACGGCAAGAAGGGCGAATTCACCTTCAAAGGCGGGTTCGACAATGAAAGCCGGGTGCTGAATATCGACCTGTCGCTGGATGAAGATCCGGGCGGTATATTCTCGCGCATCGCGGACATCGACGGCCAGCCAGCGGTCAACGCGGATATCAAGGGCAGCGGTCCGCTGACCGATTTTGCGGGTGATATCAGGCTGGCGACAGACGGGGTCGACCGGATCACGGGCACGTTGCGCAGCCAGTCCGCCGAGGGGCCGGACGGTGCGCCGGGCAATCGTTTCGATATCAATATCGGCGGCGACATCGCCACGCTGCTGCCGCCGGATAACCGTGAATTCTTCGGTGACCGGACCAGCCTGACGGCGACCGGCTGGCGCGGCGAAAGCGGGCGGCTTGAGGTCGAGGCGCTGGATCTCGATACCGATGCGCTCAAGATCGACGGGGCGCTGTCGCTGAACGATCAGAACGCGCCGCAGATGCTCGATCTGAATATCGATTTCGGGGAGGAGGCTGGGGCGCAGACCCTGCCGGTCAAGATACCGTTTACCGAACCGCCCGTGACGGTTTTGTCGGGCGATCTTTCGCTGGGCTATAATGCTGCCGAAGGGTCGGGCTGGAGCCTGCAGGGCTGGCTGACCCAGATCGACCGCGATCAGGCCCGGATTGCCCGGCTCGATCTGGATGGCTCGGGGCAGGTGGTGCTGGCCGATGGCGAGTCGCTGGAGAATATCGGCGGTCAGATCGGTTTCGATGCAGCGGGGATTTCGCTGGTCAGCGCCAATCTTCAGCAGGCGCTTGGCGACAGGATCGGTGGCAGCACGGGGTTTGACTTCACGCCGGGCGATGTGCTGCGGCTGAGCGAGATGGAACTCGCTGGCGATGCGTATTCGCTGGGCGGCGCGCTGACCGTTGACGGGCTGAGCAGCGGTATCACGCTTTCAACGGACGGCCTGATTGCGCGCTATGATGACCTGAGCAACCTGTCCGGGCTTGCGGGCCGAAACATGTCGGGCCGGGCGGAGGCGGATATTTCTGCCAGCTACGGCGTCCTGACCCGTGCATTCGATGTTGAGGGCAATATCGTCGGCACCGACATCACCGTCGACAACGATCAGCTCGACAATCTGCTGCGCGGCGATTCCACCATCGATGTGTCCGCCGCCCGGACGGAGCAGGGTACCGAGCTGCGTTCGTTGGAGATCAACGCCCAGCGGATCAGCCTGACGGCAAACGGTCTGGTCACGGGCGACAGCATGGACCTGACGGCAGATTTCGACATGCCGACGCTGTCTGATCTCGATCCGGCGTTGGAGGGTGCTTTGGCAGCGAATGCCCGGATTTCGGGTCCGAACGGGGCGCTGCAACTTCAGTTGGATGGGCAGGCAACCGGGCTGCAAACCGGGATCGAGGCGGTTGATAATGCCTTTGCGGGTCAGTCCGACCTGACCGCCACAATCGCGCAGCAGGAAAACGGCTTCATGCTGAACGCGCTTCGGCTGAGCAATGAGCAGCTTTCGCTGGATGGCAGCGGGCTTGTTGCCGGGCGCGACATCGATGCCCGGTTCGACCTGAACGTCAGCGATCTTGCTGCTTTGGGCGAACGCTTCGCCGGGGCGCTTGTCGCGCAGGCGCAGATTGACGCGGATGCCGACGGGCGGCGTGTGACACTGACCGGGACGGCGGATGACATCACGCTTGGTCAGAACAATCTGGACGGGGCGTTTCTGGGTCAGACCCGGTTTTCGGTCGAGGCGGAGCAGAAGGACGATCTGGTCAATATCTCCGACATCCGGCTGAACAACGACCAGATGACCGCGACGGCGAATGCCACCATGTCGGATTCCGGCGTCAATGCGCGCGCACGTCTGGATATGGAGTCGATTGCGGCTCTTGGTGACGGGTGGCTTGGGGCGCTCGGCGCGGATGCGGTCTTTACCCAGGGGCCGGAGGGGACGCGGAATTTCCGGGTCGATGCGGTCGGGCAGGATCTCGCATTGGGTCAGCAGAGCGTTGACAGCGCGCTTGGCGGGCAAACCGATGTGACGCTGGTCGGGCAGCAGCGACCCGGCGGCGCGCTGGAGGTCACCTCGCTGGAGGTGGATAATGAGCATCTGAACATGAACGCCTCCGGCCAGCTTGATGAGGGCGCGATAGATGCGCAGGCGCGCTTCGCGATTGGCGATCTGCGCGCGCTCGGTCAGGGATGGTCCGGGACGCTGAACGCCGATGCGACGGTAACCACGGATGATGACGGCACACGGCAGATCCGCGTCGACGGCTCGGGGCAGGATATTCGGCTGGGGCAGGCGCAGCCGGATGCGCCGGCGACGGGTCTGACCAATATCGCCATCGCGGCGGCGCAAACCGGGACCGGCGCAATCCGGATAGATCGCGCCGATATTTCCAACGATCAGATGAATATCGCCGCGCAGGGTGTCGTCGGCCAGTCGCAGACTGATGCACTGGCGGCGATTGACGTGCGCGACCTCGCCTCCCTCGGTCTCGGGCTTCAGGGCGGGCTGGATGTGGATGCGCGCTTCACCGATATTGAGGACGGAAAGCGCCGCCTGACGGTGACCGGCACCGGCGACGATCTGGCGCTTGGTCAGGCGCAGGCCGATGCCGCGCTGAGCGGAACGACGACGATAGATGTCTCCGCCGTTGAGCAGGGCGGCAATTTCACCATAGAGCGGGCAGAGCTGGCCAATAACCAGACCGAAGTCAGCGCCCAAGGGGTGATCGGTCCCGATGGCACCGATGCCAGCGCCGATCTGAGCATGAGCGATCTGTCCGCGCTCGGCCTCGGCTGGTCCGGCGCGGTCGAGGCTGATGCGACATTGACCGATGCCGAAAATGGCGGGCGCGGCTTTACGCTGACCGGCACCGGCACGGATCTGTCGCTGGGTGTCGGCGGTGCCCTGACGGGGGAGACGCGGTTCACGGCGACCGGCACCCAGAATGGCGGGCTGATCGAGCTGGAAAGCGCGCAGATCGAAAACCCCGATCTGTCGGCGGATGCCTCTGGCAGGTTCGGGCAGGACCAGACCGATCTGACGGCGCAGCTTCGCGCGGATGATCTGTCCTTCCTTGGACGTGGTCTTGGCGGTGCCGTGAATGCCGATGCAACCGTCCGCGATACGGCACGGGGGCGGGCAATCACGCTTGACGGGACGGCGCGCAATCTGAGGGTGGGCAACGCACAAGGCAATGCCGCCCTTGCCGGGGAAACCCGGCTTGCCGTCGAGGCAGTGCAAAGCGGCAGCCGCATCACCTTCGAGCGGCTTCAGGTCGAGAACCCGCAGATCGCCGCCGAGGGCGAGGGGATTATCGGCGGCGGTGTCAGCCGTTTTGACCTGCAGGCGCGGAGCGGCAATCTCGGCTTCCTTGGCCCGCAATTCGGCGGGTCGGTTCAGGCGTCAGGCCAGCTTCGGGATCAGGGCGGGCGGCGTGAATTCGACATCAGCGGCTCCGGCACCAATATCGCAACCGGCGTCGCGCAGCTTGATGCGGCGCTGGCCGGGCAAACGCGGTTCGCCGCCAGTGGCGCGCAGGACGGGTCGCTGATCCGGCTGGACAGCGTCAGCGCCCGCAACGGGCAGATTTCAGCGACGGCCAGCGGTGTTTACGGTCCGGGTGAAACCGATATTGATGCGCAGCTCAGCGCGCCCGATCTGGGCTTCGTCATGCCGCAACTCAGCGGTAATGTTGCGGCGAATGCCCGCATTACCGACCAGCCGGGGGGTCGTCGGATCACGGCGGCGGCAACGGCGAATGGTCTGGGCATCGGCAATCCGCAGGCAGATGCGCTTTTGCAAGGTCCGACCCGCGCAGAACTGGCCCTTCAGCAAAGCAATGGCACCATCCTTGTCGAGCGGCTGAACGTCCAGAACGGTCAGATTCAGGTGATCGCGGATGGCAACCCGGCGGAGGCGCTTAATCTGGATGCGCGGCTGGCCGACCTCGCCCCGCTTCTGCCGGGGATCACCGGGTCGGCGCAGGCAACCGGCACGATCAGCCAGCAACCGGGTGGTACGGCAATGGACCTCGCCCTGACCGGGCCGGGGGGCACACGGGCGCAGGTATCGGGTGTTTACGCCGGGGCGGAGACTGATCTGCGGGTGTCCGGCGTCAGCAATGCGGCGGCGGCGAACGGGTTCCTGCGGACGCGCAGTGTCGAGGGCCCGGTCAGCTTCGATCTGCGCATGCAGGGGGAGCCGGGGCTGGACGCGATCACCGGCAATCTGAGCATGGAGAATGGCCGCCTGGCGGAGCCGCGCATCGGGTTGACCGTGGACGATCTGCGGCTGAACGCGGCACTGGCGCGCGGGCTGATCGATCTCAACGTCAACGGTAATCTGAACGCGGGCGGTGCGCTTGGTGTGGATGGCTCGGTCGATTTGCGCTCCGGCGCGCCGGTGCTGGATCTGAATGCGCAGTTGATGGATGCCGTTATCCGCGATCCCAACCTGTATGAGCTGACGGCGAATGGCGCTGTCTCCATCAGCGGGGTGGCGGCGGATGGGCCGCTGGTCAGCGGGCGGATCAATATCGTCCAGGCGGAGTTCCGGATTCCCTCGACCGGGCTCGGGGGCACGCAGGCGATCCCGGACAACATTGTTCATATCGGCGATAGCTGGCAGGCGGCGGCCACGCGCGCGAAGGCGGGGCTGGAACCTTATGGCAGCCTTGCCGCGCAGGATGCTGAACTGGCCGGACCGGCAGCGACCCCGCCCGCGAACCCGGCGCGATTCGATCTGACGATCTCGGCGCCAAATCAGGTATTTGTGCGCGGGCGCGGCGTCGATGCGGAAATGGGTGGCGAGTTGCGGGTGACAGGTAACGCCCGCACCCCGGTGCCGGTCGGGCATCTTTCGTTGATCCGGGGCCGGGTCGATCTGCTTGGGAAGCGGTTCGAGCTCAGCGAAGGGCTGATCGAGTTGCAGGGCAGTCTTGTCCCCGTTCTGCGTCTTGTCGCGACGCATCGGGAAGACGACATCACCACCCGCATCGTCATTGACGGCGAATTGCGGGAGCCGGATATTACCTTCGAATCCGACCCCGAATTGCCGGAAGAAGAGGTGCTGTCCTATCTGCTGTTCGGGCAGGGTCTCGACCAGATCACCCCGCTTCAGGCCGCCCAGCTTGCCAATGCAATGGCGGTACTGGCCGGGCGCGGCGGCATTGGCGTGGTCGGAAATATTCGCGACGCTGCGGGTCTGGACGATCTTGACCTGACGGTCGATGACGACGGCAGTGTCGCGGTGCGGGCGGGGAAATACCTGACCCGGAACGTCTATACCGACGTTGAACTGGATGACGACGGCAAGACGCAGATCAACCTTAACCTAGACGTCACAGACTCCGTCACCACGCGCGGATCGGTCGCCAGCGACGGCGAAAGCACGCTTGGTATTTATTTCGAGCGCGATTACTGATCCCACGGCTTCTTGAAAAGGATAGCTTTACCGATAGGATTCATCGCTCTAGGGTCGGGCAGGGATTGATAATGATTAATCGCCGCTAACGAGGGAATGTACCATGAGCAAGCGCGACGAACTTATCGCAAAATACGCCGAGGATATGAAAGAAAAGCTCGGCATCCAGCCCGATATGGATCTTCTGACCAAGGTGACGATTGGCTGCGGGCCGTCGATCTACAACGCTGACGCGGAGACCGTGGCGGCCAGCGACAATGCAGAGCTGGAGCGGGTGAAGAATAACTTTCTTATCAACAAACTTGGCTGCGCCGACGGGCCGGAGCTGATGGAGGCGATCAAGAAGGTTATGGATGATTACGGCAGCGGCAATCGCAACAAATATCGCGCCGTGGTCTATTATGTGCTGACCAAGCATTTCGGCAAGGAAGCGGTCTACGCCTGATCGGTTTCAGCGGATCATGGGCCTGATCGCCATCAGGTGATCGGGACCGGCTGACATCGTCGCTGACGGCGACGCGCGCTGTGCACCTGTCGCTCAGCGCGTTGGCCTTCGCGGGCTCATCAATTGTTGGTGTCGTTACATTGTTGACAGAATTTTGTACGATCATGCTGCATCCCTCAGCCGCGCTATGCGTTAGCTATGGAATTGAAAATTCGGATTCTCTGACAAGGTGAATGATATGACCCGACTGACTGCTGCGACTGCGCTTGGCGTAATTTTCTCAACGACACCCCTGATGGCGGAAGTCACCCCTCAGTCGGTTTGGGAAGAGATCAGCAATTATTACGAGCGTATGGGTCTGGTCGTCGAAGGCGGCGAGATGGTTGAGGCTGCCGATGCGCTGACCGTGCGCGATGTGGTCATCAGCATGGAAGCCCCGGATTCGGAGATGGACTGGAATGTCGGTGAAGTCGTTCTGACCGCGAATGGCGATAACACCGTAACCGTCGATCTGCCGGATCAGTCCGCAGGCACCATGACCATGATCGTGCCCGCATCACCGGACTACGATGCCTTGGGCGAAGATGACATGCCCATGCCCGCCGAGGATATCGACACGATGACGGAGGAGGACACCGCCGCCGGTGACGATGCCGCGTCGGAGGACATGGCGGCGCCGGATACAGCGGAAGCCGCTCCCGAGACGAAAACGATCACGGTCAATTTCTCCGTCAAGACGCCGGGTGAGGAACTCGTCATCAGCGAAGAGGGCGAGGCGACCGTCTTTGGCTATGTCATGCCGGAAGTTTCGGTCACCGTGGACAGCATTGTTGATCCGGATGGCAGAACCATCGAAAACCCGGCCAGCGTAACCATCACCGACATGCGCGGCTCCGACCGGGTGGAAACCGCCGATATGACCCGGGTTGCTCAGACGGGCAGCGCCGCCGAAATGGTTGTCGATATCAATATTGACGAGGAAGAGGGAAGCGCGATCGGCCAGTTCACGATGGCCGGGATGGAGTTCACGTCGGAAACCGAATTGCCCGCCGGAACCACCTTGGGCGCGGATTTTTCCGAGGCAATGATTGCGGGCCTGAAGCTTCGCGGCGATTCGACCATCGAGAAGATGGACTTCGCGCTCGACTTTTCTTCCACGGAACCGGACGGCGAAACCCAGCAGGGCTCTGCTGCGGCCAGTTCGGAAAACCTGAACGCTCAGTTCAACATGGACGCCGGAAACATGGGCTATGGCGGCACGTCGGGCATGATCACGGCTGAGCTGAACATTCCCGACGAGATGCTGGCGGTCGGGTACAGCGCGACCAGCAGCGAATTCGATGTCATGTTCCCGATGGCTGCCGACCCGGAGCCGCAGGATTTCAGCTTCGATTTTGCGCTTGATGGATTAGAACTGTCTGACGAAGTCTGGGCGATGTTCGATCCGCAAGCCGCGCTTCCGCGTGATGCGGCGGCACTGAATATCGACCTCGACGGTCAGATGACGGTCGCCATCAACCTGATGGACAACGAAGCGATGATGCAGGCGATGGAAGCGCCGATGAGCCTGAACTCGCTGAAAATCAACAATGTCGACCTGTCGGCGGTTGGTGTGAATCTCGGCCTGACCGGGGATATTGAACTGCCCGAGGGTGGCCCGATGCCAACCCCGGTCGGTATCATCTCGGGCCGTGTTGAGGGCCTTAATGCGCTGCTCGACACGCTGGTCTCTGCCGGGATGGTGCCGCAGGATCAGATGATGGGCATGCGGATGATGATGGCGATGTTCGTCAAGCAGGACCCGTCGGATGCGAATGTCATGACTTCCGAGATCGAATTCCGCGAAAGTGGTGAGATCCTCGCCAACGGTCAGCGGGTCAAATAACCCGATCCTCGATTTTTGTCCGGGCCGTCCGTCGAAAGCGGGCGGCCCGTTCTATTATCGGGTTGTCTCCGCGCTGAAATGCGGGTTTCCTCTTCCATCGCCCCGTGATGGTCACTACAGGTCTGCCATGCTTCAGGATTTGACTCATGCCATGTTAAAAGCCGCGCGCGACGCCGGCGCTGACGAGGCGGAGGCGCTTGTGGTCAGCGCGACCGCAACCGGGATCGATGTCCGCGCCGGAAAGCTGGAACATGCAGAGCGGGCGGCAGGGATCGAAATCGGGCTGCGTGTGATGATCGGCGGGCGTCAGGCAAGCGTCTCGGCGGCGGATCACAGTCAGGACAGCATCGACACGATGGCACGCCGGGCGGTTGCGATGGCGCAGGCTGCACCTGTGGATGACAGCCTTGGGCTTGCCGATCTGGATCAGCTTGCGACGCATCGCGATGCCAGCGGGCTTGCGCTTTTCGATCCGGGTGCGGAGCCCGACCCGGCGACGCTGCAGGACCTTGCCTTGCGGGCCGAGGCCGCGGCGCTTGCTGTCAGCGGAGTCAGCACGGTTGAATCCGCAAGTGCCAGCTATTCGCAGCGCGAAACCTGGCTTGCCCTCAGCAACGGCTTCGAGGGCGGGCATCGGCGCAGCCAGAATGCGATCAGTTGTACCGCGATCAGCGGCGCAGGCACCGGGATGGAGCGGGATCATGCAGGCGAGGGCAGGATCTGGGCCGAGGATATGCCGTCGCCGGAAGACATCGGCCAGCTTGCCGGTCAGCGCGCGGTTGATCGCACGGGTGCGCGAAAGCCGCCGACGGGATCATTCCCCATCCTCTACGACGAACGGATTTCGTCGGGTCTGATCGGTCATCTTCTGTCGGCGGTGAACGGCACCAATATTGTTCGCGGCTCCAGCTGGTTGCGCGATGCAATGGATATGCAGGTCTTGCCGACAGGGATCACGCTGCGCGAGGACCCGCATCTGCCGCGCATGTCCGCGTCGCGGATGTTCGATGCGGAAGGGTTGCCGACGACCGCGCGGGATATCGTGGCTGACGGGGCGCTGCGCGGCTGGACCCTCGATCTTGCCACGGCGCGGAAACTGGGGCTGCAAAGCACGGCGAGCGCGGTGCGCGGGCTGACCGGCGGGCCGCAGCCTGGCAGTTCAAATATCGTCATGACGGAGGGATCGGTCAGTCGCGATGACCTGATTTCGCAGATGGGGCGCGGATTGCTGGTGACCTCGCTTCTTGGGGCGACGATCAATCCGACGACGGGCGATTACTCGCGCGGTGCGGCGGGTTTCTGGATCGAGAACGGACAGATCAGCCACCCGGTCAACGAATGCACCATCGCGGGAAATCTGCGTGACATGCTGCTGCGGCTGATACCGGCGAATGATGCGCGTGACTGGCGATCCGTCCGTGTGCCCAGCCTTCTGGTCGAGGGGATGACTGTTGCCGGCGCATGATCTTGAGCTTCTTCTGGAGGCCGCGCAGGAGGCGGGCGAGATTGCGCGCCAATACTGGCGGCAGCAGCCGGAAGTCTGGGAAAAGGGCAGCAATGAAGGCCCGGTGACAGAGGCCGATCTGGCCGTGAACGATCACCTTCATCAGCGGCTCATGACCGCGCGACCGGATTATGGCTGGTTGTCGGAGGAAAGCGCCGACGATTCCACCCGGCTCGACGCGGCGCATTGTTTCATCATCGACCCGATTGACGGCACCCGTGCCTTTATCGACGGACAGCAGGGCTTTTCGCATTCGCTGGCGATTTCGCGCGGCGACAGGATCGTGGCCGGGGTGGTGCATCTGCCGGAACTTGGCCTGACCTACGCCGCGTCGGCGGATGGTCCGGCGACGCTGAACGGTGCCGCCATTTCGCCAAGCAAGGCCCGATTACTCGCACGCGCGGATGTGCTGACCAACAAGGCCACGTTGGAGCCGCATTTCTGGAAGGGCCGACAGCCGCCGAATTTCAAGCGCAGCTTCCGGCCATCGCTTGCGTGGCGTCTATGTCTGATCGCCGACGGCCGCTTCGACGCGACCATTTCGCTGCGTGGGGCGTGGGAATGGGATATCGCGGCTGGCAGCCTGATCGCTGAACGTGCTGGCGCGACGGTGACCGATATGCACGGGGCGGAGATGCGGTTCAACAATCCGGTGCCACGGATCGACGGGCTTATCATCGCCGGAGAGGCGCTTCATCCGCAGATTATGGAACGTCTGAACCGCCTGCCCCGGAGCTGATCAGAACAGCGGCGGCAAATCGGCAAACGGATCGCCGCCGGTGCCGGGTGTGGTTGCGACAATGGTCGTTCCCGGCCCGCCAAGCGTTGCGATCTGTTCGGCCAGAAGCGTGATCGCGACGGATGCGGCATCGGCGATGGAGCCCGGCGTGTCATCCTCGATCGGGACAGCGATGTCGAAAGCGCGCGTGTGGTGAGAGCCCGCCCCGCCTTCCGCCGATACGAAATACCGCCCCTCCAGCCGGAAATAACCGTCATTCGCGGCCAGTGCTTTTTCAACCCGAACATCGATGCGGTTCTGCGGCGGCGAGGCGAGTGGCCAGGGTTCGGGGATGACGGAGGAGCCGGAGATTTCCGACACGGCGCGGGCCAGCGTCACGGTGAAGGCGCGCACCGGCTGATCGGCCCAGAGGATCTTGCTGCTTTGCAGGATCTCCCCGGTTTCGGTCTGCCACGCGATCTCGTCCGAGGCGGCGTAATCGGGCAGTGACACTTCCTTCAGCTCCGCCGCGCCAAGCTGGTCGCCGGAAAGCTGCGTCGAGGTTGGCGGGTCGATGATATAGCGCTGCACATCCGTGCCGTCACCGCAGGCGGCGAGTCCGGTCAGGGTTACCGCAGCAAGGCTGAGTGGAAATCGTTGCATATAATCTACCGTCCCAGAATAAAGGCTCTTGGATTGCGTTCTATCGTGCGCGCGAGCGATCCGAAAGCCGAGGCTGCGCGGCTCAGTTCACGGATCATTGTGCGGGCCTCATTGTTGAACGCGCCGTTTTCACCGTAGGAGGCGATGACCAGCTCCGCCCGCGCGGCCAGCCGTTCGAGGCGGTCGGCCAGTTCCGGCAGTTCCTGCGCGGCCTGCGCAATCTCATCCGCCGCGACGCGCGCGGAATCGAGTGTCGCGTTCAGGCTGCCTGCCGCGTCGCCATCGCGAAGATCGTTCAGCAGGCCGGAGGCGGCTTCGAGCGTGTCGGACAGGTTGCGCGGCAATTGCTCGGCATCTTCGCTGCCCAGCATCACACGCAGATCCGCAAGGATCCCCTCTGCCTGCGCTGAAATTTCGGCGAAGCCGAATTCCTCGATCGCCTCTGCCGCGGCATCCATCTGCTCGACCATCTCTGGCATTTCGGCGGCGGCAACTTCAACCGCGTCGAAGGCTTCCGACGCCTCATCCAGCATTCGGGAAATGCTGGCAGCGGTCTCCGCCTCGGCGAATTGCTCGGCGATGTCACGGATCTCTGCGGCGGCGACGCGCGTCTCGTCAAGGGTCTGGCGAAGTGCTTCCGGGACGGCGCGGGTATCGGGCGAGGCGGCAATCTGGGTGATCGAATCCATCATATTCGTCGCGGATTGCAGCAGTTCTTCGATATTCAACTCACCGATGCGGGTCATCATCCCCTCAGCCGATGCGCTAAGATCTGATATTTCGGGCGGAAGCGAGGGAATGATGGGATAAGGTTCGGCGGCAAGATCAAGCTCGGCAGGCGTGGCAGAGCGCTGGCTGACCAGATCGACGACCATCGAGGTGCCAAGGAAACCCGCCGATGTGATCCGCGCCCGAAGCCCGTTCTTCACCCGCTCGGCAAGTAAATTCAGCGCTTCCTCTTCCGTGGAATCGGCGGGGACGCCAAGCTGGTCAGGCGCGATGACGAAGGTGATCCGCTGCATCACCTGTTCTTCGGGCGGGCGAGTTTCATCGACGTCGATCCCGATTTCGGTGACCCGGCCGATGGTCAGCCCTTCATAGGTCACATCCGCCTCGGCAGAGAGGCCCGAGACCCCGCTATCGGCCAGCATGGTCAGGCGCAGATCGTCGTCGCCGGAGCCGAAGAGGCTGTTTCTCGCCGTTTCTTCATCCGGTTGCAGTCGGTAGACATGGCCCGATTGAACCGGCTGGCCGCCGGAGGACATATTGGAGAACGCCACGCCGCCCTGCACCAGCTTCGAAAGCGAATCGACATTGAGGCTGAGACCGCGCGACCCCAGTGAAACCGAAAACCCAGACGTGTCCCAGAACACGGTCGAGGTGGTCAGTCGCTGGTCATGCGGCGCCTCGATAAACACATCGGCAAGGATCGATTCGTCTTCGTCGGAGAGGTGCAGGTTCTGCATCCGCCCGACCTCCAGCCCGCGGAAGGTGACCGGCGCCCCCTCGGACAGGCCTTTCGCGCCGGGGGAGGACAGCGTTACCCATGTCCCTTCGCCAGACAGCCGCGCAAGTGTGGGGCGGTCGAGGCCGACAAATTCCTTTTGCGGCGGTCCCTGCTCGGCGTCCCAGAAACCTTCGATAAAGACACCCGACAGAACCGTATCGAGGCGGGAAATCCCCTGTGCGGACACGATGGGCCGGACAATCCAGAACTCCGCCTCAGCATCCAGATAGGGCGCGACCTCTGGCTCCACCCGTATCTGAACTTCGACATTGCGCAGGTCGCGGGTGAAGGCGACCGCCTCGACCTCGCCGACGGTGATTTCGCGGAATTTCAGTGTGGTATCGCCCGGCGTGATGCCGGTGGCGTCGCGGAAGGTGACCGTAATGACCTCGCCACGCCCGGTATAGGCGTTCCATGCCAGGCCCAGCGTCACTGCCAGCGCCAGGATCGGCACCAGCCAGACCAGCGAAAACCCGGCCCGCGCCGCGCGCGCAGCCGTGCGACGCGCCGGATGGGCGGGACGAAGCGGGGTATTGTCACTCATTCATCAACTTTCCGACGGTGAAGCGGCAGGCCACGCCAGATCAGGCGCGGATCGAAGCTTTGCGCTGCCAGCATGGTAAATGCAACCGATAGTGCGAAGGAGGCGGCTGCGGGGCCGGGCTTGATCGACACGACAAAGCCAAGCTGCACCAGTGCCGAGAGGATCGCGACGACGAAAACGTCGATCATGGACCAGCGACCGATGAACTCGACAATTTCGTAGATATGCAGCCGCGTATGGGCGTTCTGTTCCGTGGCGGGCTTGCCCGCGATCAGGGCAAGCCAGATGATCGCGATGAATTTTCCGATCGGCACCATGACGGAGGCGACAAAGACCACAGCCGCGATGAAAAGATCGCCGTGGTGAATAAGTTGCAGCACGCCACCGATGATCGTCGCGTCACCGCCGCCGCCGAAGCCGCCAAGCGACCTTGTGGTCATCATCGGCATGATATTCGCGGGGATGTAGCAGATCATGCCAGCTAGCAGCCAGGCCCAGACCGCGCTCAGCCCGCGCCGGTCGGGCGGCGTCAGCGGGGCTTCACAGCGGTTGCAGGTCTTCTGATCTTCGGGCCAGACCCGGCCACAGCTGCGGCATCCCAGCAGACCGGCACGATGCGCCGTCAGAACCGGGGCATCATCTTCCGGGGTCTCCGTTTGTGCCGTTGCGGGGCGCGCGGAATTCATGCGGCTTCGACCCTTTCGCGCCCGTCAGTGTGCATCCCGGCATCCTCGATTGCGTCCCAGATCGTTGTGGAGCACATGAAGCTGCGATTGGCGAGGCTGACGAAGATCAGGGCGCAGAACGCCCAGAAGGCGGGGCCGAAGCTGATCGTTGCCAGCCCGCCGACCTTCACCATTGCGATGGCTGTGCCGATGATGAAAATCTCGGCCATTGACCACGGTTTAAGCTGTTCGGACAACCGAAAGGCGCGGACCGCATGGGCGTAGGGCGGTCGTCCCCGCACCAGGGGCCAGAGCGTATAGACCAGCAGCGCCGCCCTCAGCGCAGGCAGCGCGACGATCACCCCCAACAGGCCGACCGTCAGCGGTGCAATGAACCCTTCCGAAAATGCCATCGCGACGCCAAACAGCGACGTGCCATGCCCGAGGCCCAGCCGTGAAATTTCCAGAAACGGAAAGAAGATCGCGCCGACCATCAGCACCATCGTGGTGATCGCCAGTGCAATGATCTGGGTAAACGCGCCGGATTTGGGCCGCGCAAGAATTCCGTCGCAGCGAACGCAGCGCGCGGTTTCGCCGTCGGTCAGCTCTTCCTCAATATGCAGCGCATCGCAGCGGGGGCAGGCAATCAGCCCTTCGCCGGTGGCCATATCATATTCGACGTTCCTTATCATGAACCGAAGATACAGTCGCCGTGGGCCGCTTCAAGCCCGCGCGGTATTTTCCCCGCAGCTATGGCATTTGCGCACGATATGTTTGTGTCACATTTTCGTCATGTCCTGCGTTCTCCGGTTTATGCATTGCAAAACAGGCCGCCTGACAATCCCGCGCCAATGATGGAAACGCTGCGCCCGATCAGAAGAATGCGCGGCATTTTAGCCATTAACTTGGTTTGTCAGCAAAATGGCGCATTTTCGGACCGAGTGAACCGGATCTGGGTTGGGTCGAATGCCGCAGGACAAGCCTATCATTCTGAAAAGAGTAGTGATCTCTGACGAAGGGGGTCATCATGGCGGGGCGTGGAAGGTCGCCTATGCAGATTTCGTGACCGCGATGATGGCCTTCTTTCTGCTGATGTGGCTGCTGAATGCCACATCCGAAAAGCAGCGAGAGGGGCTGGCCGAGTATTTCAGCCCGACCCTGGTGCGGGTGGTGTCCGGGTCCGGGGGGGATGGCGGAGCCGCCGGTGATGGTCAGGGAAATCCAGCTGAGGTCGATCAATCGGCGGATGGCCTCGAAAACCTGCGGGATCGGGTTGAGGCGGATCTTGCAGGCATTGGTGCAGAATCGATGCAAATGAAGAACCTGATGCGCCATGTCGTCACGCGGGTGACCGATGAAGGGGTGGTGCTGGAGCTGAGGGATCTGTCCGACGCACCGCTGTTCTTTGCCGATTCAACAGAACCGGCGCCGGTTCTCAGGCCGCTGCTGAGGGTAATCTCAAGGGTGATCGCACGCGCAGGAAACGGGATCGCAATCGCGGGCCATGTCCGATCCTATCCTGCCGCGCTGGCCGGATCCCCCGAATGGGCGCTGTCGACGGGGCGCGCGGATGTTGTGCGACAATTGCTGCAAGAAGGTGGTTTCCCGCCGAGGCATATACAGCGCGTCACCGGCTATGCGGATCGTCGCAACAATGCAGACAATGCAGACTCTGCCGAAAATGACCTGCTGGAAGTGATTTTACTGAAATGAAGGACCGCCTGCGCGGCGGGTTAGCGCGATCTTAAACCATCTTTGACAGATTCCACGGAAACGACTTACGCAAAGGAAAACAGAAATGTCGATCTCGTCATCGCTGAATGCCGGTGTCGCTGGGCTTGCCGCCAACGCGACGCGCCTCGCCTCCATTTCGGACAATATCTCCAATTCCGGAACATTCGGATATAAGCGGGTGATCTCGGATTTCGAAGGAATGGTGATCAATCAGTCCCGAAATGCCGGGGTGTATTCCGCAGGCGGGGTGCGCGCGTCGACCACGCGGCTGATCGACCAGCGCGGCACGTTGGTCCCCTCCTCCAACCCGACGGACCTCGCGATTTCCGGTCGGGGCATGTTGCCCGTTATTCCGTCCGTCTCGCTCGGCAATCAGTTTGGTGACCAGCCGATGATGATGACGCGAACCGGGTCGTTCAGGACCGACGATGACGGCGTTCTGCGCACCGAATCCGGCCTCGTCCTGCTGGGCTGGCCCGCCAATGCGGACGGTACGATCCCGTTGATGCCGCGTGATACGATGGGCGGTCTGGAGCCGGTCGTCATCAATGCCAACCAGACGGCGGGCGACCCGACGACGAAGATGGCGCTTGGCATCAACCTGCCCGCCACCCGGACGGAGGCGGGGGGCATTACCGATGCGCTGACGTCAAAGGTGGAATATTACGGCAATCTCGGCACGTCGGAGGCGCTGAGCGTCAGCTTCACGCCGACGACCTCGCAGGCAAGCGGCATGTCGAATACATGGACGATGGCGCTGCGCGATTCTGCAACCGCGGACGATCCTGCCACGGCGGAGGATGAAAGCGTCATCGCCACATTGAAGCTGATCTTTGCGAACGATCAGACCAGGGGCGGCACGCTTGCGCAGGTGCTGGAGGAATCCGGCCAGCCACATTCGGCCTACGACCCGCAAACCGGCACGCTTGACCTGACCGTCGGCAAAACCGCGGACTACCCCGGCGACAAGATGACGGTGACGATCGGGAAACTGGGAGACCCCAACGGACTGACCCAGCTTGGCGACAATTTTGCGCCGACGAATATTTCCAAGGACGGCTCTCCGGTCGGCAACCTCACAGCCATTGAGGTTGATGAACATGGTTATATTCGTGCCACCTACGATACCGGCTTCATTCGGACGATCTACCAGATCCCGCTGGTTGATGTGCCCAATCCCAATGGGCTGATCTCGCTCAACAACCAGACCTATCAGGTCTCACCGGATTCCGGATCGTTCTTCCTGTGGGATGCCGGTGATGGGCCGACGGGCGCGGTTGTCGGATATGCGCGTGAGGGGTCGACCACGGATGTTGCGGCGGAACTGACCGATCTGATCCAGACCCAGCGTGCCTATTCGTCGAACGCCAAGGTGATCCAGACTGTCGACGAAATGTTGCAGGAAACCACCAATATCAAACGCTAAGGCTGATCCGCCATGAGCATTGCAAATGCACTGAACAACGCCGCAAGCGGCCTCGCCGCCGTCGCACGCGGAACCGAGGTTGTCTCGACAAATCTCGCCAACGCACTGACGCCGGGCTATTCGAGGCGAGCGCTGGAGTTATCGCCACGCATAATGTCAGGGAATGGCGGCGGCGTGCATGTCGATGGCATCAGTCGCGCCGTGTCCAGCGCCGTGCTTTCGGAATACCGCATTGCCAGCGCCGATCTCGCGCGAGCGATGGTTTCGAGCGAGTTTTACGGTTCACTGGAAAAGACAATTGGCCTTCCGCACGAGGCGGGATCGCTGTCAGATGTGATGATTTCTCTGGAAACCGCTCTGGCGTCGGCTGCGAGCCGCCCCGACAGCGATCTGCGGCTTGGCAAGGCCGTCGAGGCTGCGGACAAGCTCGCCGGGAAGTTCAGGTCGATCAGCGATACAATTCAACGGAAAAGGGCCGATGCCGACCGGATGATCGGCACACAGGTTGATCAACTTCAAAAAGGGTTGAATGAGGTCGCAAAGCTTAACCGCCAGATCATCGTCGAAAACGCCAACGGTCGGGATGCTTCCTCGCTGGAGGACGCCCGGCAGGGTGTCATCAACCAGATCTCCGAAATCGTGCCGTTGCGAGAGGTGAAGCGGCCGAACGGAAGGCTGGCACTGTTTTCGAAAGAAGGCGCTGTTCTTCTGGACGGGAAAACCCCGGCCAAGCTGGAGTTCCAGCCATCGGGTCGATTCACCGCGGACATGGTTGAAAGCGCACAGGGCGCGGGACGACTGTTCATCGACGGTGAACCAGTCGCGGATGCCGGCACTTCGCTGCTGGCGGGCGGCTCGCTGACGGAATTGTTCAAGCTCCGCGATGAGGATGCCGTCGCTGCGCAGCGTTCGGTTGATGAACTGGCATATGAGGTCTATGCGCGCTTCGCCGATAAATCCGTCGATGCCAGTATCGCCCGGGGAGATCCGGGCCTGTTTACCGATGCCGGCACAGCCGTCGATCCGGCGAAAATAACGGGGCTTTCGTCGCGTATTCGCGTGAACAGCGCCGTCCTGCCATCCAGCGGCGGAAATCTGGAGCGCCTGAGGGATGGAATATATGCATCGGTGCCGGGCGACGTGGGCGATGCAACGGTTCTGTCCGCACTGTCAAAGGCGATGAGCACTATAAGGCCATCCATATCGGCGGCCGCTGCGGAAACGCACGGTAGTCTGCACGGCCTCTCTGCGGCGCTCGTCTCGGATATTTCATCTTCCCGTTTGTCGTCTGAAACCCGGCAGACGCATGACGCGGCCATCCGCGATACGCTTTACGATTCCCTGCAATCGGCGGCGGGGGTCGATAGCGACCGGGAAATGGAAATCCTGCTGCAACTGGAGAAGGCTTATGCTGCAAATGCGAAGGTCATCCAGACCGTAAACGAAATGCTGGAAACAATCCTCAGGATCTAGATATGTGGCTTTCTTCAATAAGTGACCTTTCACGGGCAATGTCGATGCGCAGCGCGAACGCATCGCTGCGGGGCGAGGTTAAACGGCTGTCGAACGAGGTCGCGACGGGCCGGGCGACTGATACGGCGAGGCATCTTGGCGGCAATCTGTTTGCGCTCTCCGAGATTGAGCGGGGCATCCGTGAGGCGACGATATTCCAGCAGGTCGCGACCGAAGCCGGGACCAGGGCCAGTGCGATGCAAAGCTCTTTGGGCCGTCTGCAGGATATCTCCGGTGAGATGAGCACAAAGATGCTTGCCGCAGATACGCTTTTGTCGGCGGAGGGTCAGCATATTCTGGCGCGAAATGCATCCGGTGGTCTGCGCGCGGCTATCGGCGCACTAAATGCGGAAGTGGCCGGTCAGTTCCCGTTTTCGGGAACCAAAGTCAATATTCCGCCTGTTGTGAGTGCCGAGAAGCTGCTCTCGCAAGCGGAGCAGGTCATTTCCGGGGCGGGAACGGCGGAGGAAGCGGTGCAGGTGCTTCGGTCATGGTTCTCGCGCTCGCAAGGCGATGGCGGGTTTGTCGATCACGCCTATCAGGGTTCGGTTGATGCGCAGGCGGCCTTCAGGGTCGGCCCGGCTACGGAGGTTCGGTTTGCCCAGACGGCTGCAGACCCGGCGGTCCGGGAAGTGCTGTTTGGCTTGACGCTCGGCGCCCTGGTCTCTCGCGGCGCATTTTCGGGCAGTCACGGCGATCAGACGCGCCTTCTTCAGGCGGGTGGTGAGGCGCTGCTGACCGGGCATTCGAAGGTGGGTGGCCTTCGGGCCGATCTGGGTGAAACCCAACAGTCCATCGAGCAGGCGTCGGTCCGGTTAAAAGCGATGCAGACGACGCTGAAAATCCAAAGGACGGATCTTGTCGGCAGAGATTCTTATGAGGCAGGAAGCCAGCTCGTACAGGCGGAGGCGCAACTGGCCGCAGTGTATGCAATGACGGCGCGCCTGTCGCAGCTTAGCCTGGCGCGATATCTATGATACGCGTCCTTGTTGCATTCCTTATATGGATGACCGCCGTTTCGGGCGGTTTTGGGTCCACGATCAGGCTCAAGGATATTGTGCTGTTCGACGGTGTGCGCGGGAACGACCTCGTCGGTTATGGGCTGGTGGTTGGGCTTGGCGGCACCGGCGACAGCCTTCGCAACGCGCCCTATACCGAAGACATGATGGTCACGCTGCTCGAACGGCTTGGCGTGAATGTCGGGTCGGATCAGTTCCGCCCGAGAAACGTCGCCGCCGTCATGGTTACCGCCGTACTTCCACCCTTTGCGCGCGCCGGTGGCCAGATAGATGTCACGGTTTCGGCGATAGGCGACGCAAGCAGTCTTATGGGCGGCACGCTTATCATGACGCCGTTAAGTGCCGCTGACGGGGATGTCTACGCCGTTGCTCAGGGTGCCGTCATAGCCGGTGGCGCTGCGGCGGAGACGGCTGGTGCATCTGTCGTGCAGGGTGTTCCGACCGCGGGTTCGATTCCGGCCGGCGCGCGTGTCGAGCGGGAGGTGGCATTTGATTTTTCGACGTTACGGAATATTCGTCTGGCGCTGAAGCAACCGGATTTCACGACCGCATCAAGGATTGAGCGTGCCGTAAACGATGCGGGTCTGGGTCGCCTGGCCGAAATGATGGATCCCGGGACGGTTGTGCTGGATCTTTCCGCGATCGAAAATGTGAATCCGGCGAAGCTGATGAGCCGGATCGAGAACCTGATGATACGGACCGAACAAAAGGCACGCGTCGTTGTTGATCATCGGTCCGGGACCATTGTCATGGGCGCTGATGTACGCGTGTCGCGCGTGGCGATTTCGCAGGGGAACCTGACCCTGCGTGTCAAGGATACGCCCTTGGTGTCGCAGCCGAGCCCGTTCAGCGACGGGGAGACCGTTGTTGTAACGGACGGAACGGCGGAGATTATCGAGGAGGAGGGGATTGGCTTTGCTGAGCTCGATGAAAGCTCGTCCTTGTCGGGCCTTGTTCAGGGGCTGAATGCGCTTGGCGTATCGCCGCGGGACCTGATCGATATTCTTCAGGCCATCAATGCGGCTGGCGCGCTGCATGCCGAGCTTGTCGTGCGATAGTGGAACAGTTGATGTGGTAGCTGAAATAACCCGTCATGACTGGTGAACGATGATCGCCCGATGAAAGGTGCTGCCGCCCTTCGCAAAATTAGTCAGGGCCAAGCGACGCGCCGACGGATAGTCGGGGTATGAGACCTGAGCGTAAATATATCGAAAGTGCGCAGCGAGTTCCGCAAATGCCGCTGGTGCAGCGGCATTCGCAGGTGGAGGTGGGCGGCGGACGTGGGCGCTCTATCTCAGCCAGACGCCGCGTGTGTCGATCACGGTTGTATTTTGGCCGTTCGGCGGCGGACTGTTCCGGAAGTGGCTATGATCGACCAGCATGACGCATATCTCCGCGTCGATTGCCTCCCGGATCGGAACCAGCGCTGCGCTGCCATTCAGGCAGGGCGGCAGTTCTTCGATATGCGGCTCGACGACTGACACGCGGCCCGGATATTCCTGCACCAGTCTTGATACGATTTCGAGGGCGGGGCTTTCTCGCAGATCGTCGATGTCGGGTTTGAAGGCGAGGCCGAAGCAGGAGATTTTGGCCGAGTCCGGTTTTTCCGCAACGGCGTCACGGATCTTGTCGAGCACCCACTCGGGTTTGCTGTCATTGGTTTCGCGCGCGGCCCGGATGAGTTTCGCCTCTTCGGGTGCCTGGGCGACGATGAACCACGGATCCACGGCGATGCAGTGACCGCCAACGCCGGGACCGGGTTGAAGAATGTTCACCCGCGGATGGCGGTTGGTCAGCCGGATAAGCTCCCACACATTGATGCCGAGCTTGCTGCAAATGACGGAAAGCTCATTCGCAAAGGCGATATTCACGTCGCGGAAACTGTTTTCTGTCAGCTTGGCCATTTCGGCGGTGCGCGCATCGGTTTCGATGCACTCACCTTCCACCACGCAGCGATAAAGATCGCGAGCGGCGGCGGCGCAGGCGCGGGTCATGCCGCCGATGACGCGATCATTTGTGACCAGTTCGCGCAGCGCATGACCGGGAAGGATCCGTTCGGGGCAGTGCACGACGCGAATATCGGAGTCCTCGCCGTGGGTCTGGGGAAAGCTGAGATCGGGGCGTTCCGAGGCGAGCCATTCCGCCATCTGTTCCGTTGCGCCGACGGGGCTGGTCGATTCCAAAATCACCAGATCGCCCGCCTTCAGGACCGGCGCGATGCTACGTGCCGCGGCCTCCACATAGCTCAGATCGGGCAGCTTCGCGTTGCGGTTGCTCAAGAACGGTGTCGGGACCGCGATCAGAAATGCATCGGCCGGTTCCGGCTCGGTCGTGGCGCGCAGCGTTCCATTGCGAACCGAGCGGCGGACGGCGTCGTCCAGCCCCGGCTCTACAATATGGGTTTCGCCGCGATTGATCCGTTCGACCGCGTCGGTGTTGATGTCGAGGCCAACGACATCAATGCCACGCAGCGCGAAAAGTGCTGCGGTCGGCAAACCGATATAGCCAAGTCCAACAATGCAAATCCGATCAAATGTCATATTCTGCTGTTCTTTCCGTATTCTGAAAGTGCGTCCAATATTCGTGATGTTGCCTGCCCGTCGCCATAAGGATTGTGGGCAAAGCTCATTTCCCGATAGGCGGCCTCGTCAGTCAGAAGGCGTGTCGTCCAATCGGTGATTTTTTCGACCTCCGTACCGACCAGACGAACAGTGCCGGCGGCGAGAGCCTCTGGCCTTTCGGTGGTGTCCCGCATGACGAGCACGGGCTTGCCGAGGGACGGGGCTTCTTCCTGAATTCCGCCGGAATCGGTGATGATTATGTCGGCGCGGTTCATCAGCCAGACGAAGGGAAGATAATCTTGCGGTTCGATCAGGTGGATATTGCCGTGCTTGCCCAGAAGCCGCGTGACCGGCTCGCGGACATTGGGGTTTAGATGCATGGGATATACGATATCTACATCCCCAAACCGCTCCGCAATCTGACCGAGTGCTGTGCAAATTCGCTCAAACCCGCCGCCAAAGCTTTCTCGGCGATGGCCTGTGACCAGTACGAGGCGGCGGTCGGAATGAAGGAAATCGAACCGCGTTTCGATATCGCGTTTCAGTGCGGTATCATTGTTTAAAATGTCGACGACCTGCATCAATGCATCGATGACCGTATTTCCGGTGACAATAATCGAATCATCGCTGATGTTTTCCCGCAGCAAGGCCTGCCGGGAGGTGTCCGTGGGTGCGAAATGAAGGGTTGCCAATGCGCCGGTGACGCGGCGGTTCCCCTCTTCGGGCCAGGGGGAATACATATTGCCGGTCCGCAATCCGGCCTCGACATGT
The DNA here is from genome assembly GCF_027912675.1 of Paracoccus sp. SCSIO 75233. Lineage (NCBI taxonomy): Bacteria > Pseudomonadati > Pseudomonadota > Alphaproteobacteria > Rhodobacterales > Paracoccaceae > Paracoccus > Paracoccus sp. SCSIO 75233. Next base: position 2,920,134 of record NZ_CP115757.1, read on the forward strand.
CCGACCGGGATACGCGCGTAGTAAGAGGCGAGCGTTGCTGCAAGCGTTGTCGCGGTGTCGCCGTGAACCAGCACCATATCCGGCTTTTCCTGTTCGAGCACCGGCTTCAGGCCGCCAAGAATGGATGCGGTAACGCCGTAGAGATCCTGCCCCGAGCGCATAACATTCAGGTCATGGGCGGGCTTGAGGCCGAACAATGTCGTGACCTGATCGAGCATCTCGCGATGCTGGCCCGTTACGCAAATTACGCCGTCGAAACGCTCGTCATTTGTCAGGGCCTGCGCGACTGGGGCCATCTTGATCGCTTCAGGACGGGTTCCGAATACGGTCATTATCTTCATCTTGTCGTCCCTTCTGCCCTTAACTGACATCAGTTGCCATTAATCCAAAATTTATGCAACCTAAAGGTGATTAAACCTTTTCAATTCCCATATTACCGTCGCATTTCTGCACACAAACAGACAAACTAGCGAGAGGGGACTCGGTTTAATTCGATAACGAATAAAACCAGCAAGAAACCGCTGAAATCCAGAGTTTCGGGACCACAATGCGGGGTAGATCAGCCCGGTTCAACTAACTTTCAGCAGGTTTGAAACAAATGTGGATACAATCCAAGAGTGTATTCAAGGATGGGGCGTATTGATGCCCCACCCCGACACTTAAGATGGGAGGGGGGCGTGGTGAATCGCGCCGTCCCTACATAATCACGAAAGCGGACAGGCCGATCAAAGCGTCGCGTTCAGCGCCCCGCCGTCGAGGGTGATGTTCTGCCCGATGATAAAACGCGAATGCTCGCTGCAGAGGAACGCGCAAGCCGCGCCGAAATCGCTGGCCCGACCGTAATCTCCGACGGGAATGCCGGATTTCCGGCGCGCGCGCGCCTCGTCAAAGCTGATGCCTTCCGCCTTGGCGACACCAGTGTCGAGGCTGTCTGCGCGGTCAGTGTCGTGGATCCCCGGCAGCAAATTATTGACGACAACACCGTGTTTGGCCACGTCGCGCGACATTCCGGCGACGAAGCCCGTCAGCCCGGTGCGGGCGGTGTTGGACAGGCCGAGCACGGCAATCGGAGATCGCACGGCTGCGGAGGTGATGTTCACAACGCGACCCCAGCCCTGTTCGATCATATGCGGAACCGTGGCCTGCATCAGGGCAACCGCCGACAGCAGATTGGCGTCGAGCGCCTTGATGAAATCATCCCGCGACCAGTCCCGCCAATGCCCCGGCGGCGGTCCCCCGGCATTGGTGACCAGAATATCAATATCTCCGGCGGCCTTCAGGACCGCAGCCTGACCGTCCGGGGTCGTAATATCCGCGGCGACCGGCGTTACGCTTATGCCAAATCTGTCGGAAAGGTCTTTGGCGGTGTCGTGCAGCGCGTCCTCCCCCCGGGCATTGATGACCAGATCCACGCCCTCGGCTGCGAGGGCTTCGGCACATCCACGACCGAGCCCTTTCGATGCGGCGCAGACCAGTGCGCGCCGCCCCCTGATCCCAAGATCCATCCTGTCCTCCTGCTTATTCTTATGCTAACTTTCAGACCACGGACCCTTCGGTCTGCATTTTTACCAAGTCGGGTTCGTTTTTAACCACAGTTGACAAAAGGCCTTATCGGCCCGTCACTCACCATCGTATAAAATATCAAACTGAAGGGATACACCATGTCCGATCTTCTCGTGATCGCTTTCGACGATGAGGCATCTGGCTTCGAGCTGCGTGCCGAACTGGTCAAGCTGCAGGCGGAATATCTGATCAAGCTTGAAGACGCCGTGGTTGTGACCCGGCCAGAGGCGAATGATATCCAGCTGCACCAGACCCTGAACCTGACCGCCGCCGGTGCGCTTGGCGGTACGTTCTGGGGCACCTTTGTCGGGCTGCTGTTTCTGAACCCGCTGGTTGGCGCGGCTGTTGGTGCGGGGTCCGGCGCGCTGGCTGGCTACCTGAGCGACTATGGGATCAATGACGATTTCATGCGCGAAATCGGCAACAAGGTGACGCCCGGTGGTTCCGCCGTGTTCCTTCTGGTTCGGGAAATGACGGGCGACAAGGTGCTGGATCGGATTTCCGATTTCCACAAGGGCGGTCGCGTCATTCAGACCTCGCTTTCGAAAGAGGACGAAGACAAGCTGCGGGCGGCGCTGGCTGGCTCTCAGGCGCCGCTGGTTCCGGAGAATGCAGCGTCTTCCGAAACAGCCTGATGTCTTGACGCAGGCGGCGCGGGCGTGACATTTCGCGAGCATGCGCCGCCAAACTCCTCCCGATCAGACAGACAGTTTTCGGGGCGATGATCTCGTCCAGCCCTCGCGCCGTTTCTCGCCCGTGGGTTGGGCGTTCCGCTGGTTGCGCTGGCTTGCCTTGCGGGCGCTGTTGGTGGCGTTCCTGCTGGTGCTTGTCTTTGCCATTTTCAATCCGCCGACCACCCGGACCATCATTGTAAACGCGCGCGACTATCCGATCGTGGAGCGTCGCTGGACACCGATTGAGAAGATATCGCCGGTGATGCTGCGTTCGACCGTGGCGGCAGAGGATGCGAATTTCTGCAATCACTGGGGTTTCGACATGGATGAGATCCGCCGTGTGATCGCGTCCGGTCGCAGTGGCGGGGCGTCGACCCTCAGCCAGCAGACGGTGAAGAATGTCTATCTCTGGCAGGAGCGAAGCTGGACCCGAAAGAGCCTTGAGGCGGTCATGACCCCGCTGGTCGAAGCGATCTGGTCAAAGCGCCGCATTCTGGAAGTTTATCTGAATGTGGCGGAGTTCGGGCCGGGGGTCTTTGGTATCCACGCCGCTGCGCAATATCACTTCGGAACGACACCCGAGAAGTTGAACACGATTCAGGCCGCAAGGCTGGCGGCGGTGCTGCCATCGCCAAAAACCCGCGATACGCGCAGCGCCACCAGCCGCTCGCGCGCCATCGCGGATGGTGCTGCGACAATCGCGAATGATGGGCGCGATGCCTGTTTCAGATAGGCTGCGCCGTAGCTTCCGAGGTTTCCGCCGCCACCTGCGCACGGGATTTCCGGCCCCGTTCGGTCGCGGATTTCAACTGGCCGCAGGCTGCCATGATGTCCTCGCCACGCGGCGTCCGGATCGGGCTGGCGTAACCGGCCTTGTAGATGATGTCGGCAAACGCCTCGATCCGCTCCCAGCTTGACCGCTGATAGGGGGCACCGGGCCATTCGTTGAACGGGATCAGGTTGATCTTGGCCGGTATGCCACGGATCAGCTTGACGAGCCGGCGGGCGTCCTCGTCACTGTCGTTGACGCCGTCCAGCATGACATATTCGAAGGTGATCCGCTCCGAATTGCTGAGCCGGGGATAGTCCCGCAGCGCGTCCAGCAGCGTGGCGATGTTCCATTTCTTGTTGATCGGTACAAGCCTGTCGCGAACCTCGTCCGTGGTGGCGTGGAAGCTGATGGCAAGCTGGCAGCCGATCTCCTCGGCGGTCTTGGCGATCTCCGGGACCACGCCAGAGGTCGACAGCGTGATCCGGCGGCGGCTCATCGACAGGCCTTCGCCATCCATGACGACCCGCATCGCATCGCGCACGGCGGCGAAATTATAAAGCGGCTCGCCCATGCCCATCAGCACGACATTGCTGACCAGCCGGGTTTCGTCCTTGGGTTTGCCTTGCTCCGGCCATTCGTCCAGATCGTCGCGCACCAGCATAAGCTGACCGACGATTTCACCCGGGGTCAGGTTGCGGACCAGCTTCTGCGTGCCCGTATGGCAGAATGAACAGGTCAGTGTGCAGCCAACCTGGGACGACACGCAAAGTGTGCCGCGCCCCTCCTCGGGAATATAGACCGCCTCAACCTCATGGCCGCCAGCGATACGCAGCAGGTATTTCCGCGTCCCGTCTTCCGAGATTTGACGTGTCACCACCTCCGGCAGCGCAATCTCAAACTTCTCTGCGAGTGCGGCGCGGTAATCCTTCGCCAGATTGGTCATCACCGAGAAATCGCGCACGCCCCAGTAATAGATCCACTGCCAGATTTGACCGACGCGCATCTTTGCCTGCCGCTCCGGCGTGCCGGCGGCGATCAAGGCGTCGCGAAGCTGATCGCGGGTCAGCCCGACGATATTCATCCGCCCCGTATCAGGCAGCTTGCGCGGGATGGTCAACACGTCTTGCGTGATCGGTGCGGTCATAACAGCAGATTCCCCTGGAAGGCCGCAGATGTAATGAAAAACGGCCCGCCATTCAAGGCAGGCGCTTCATCCTGGCTGAAATATCCCGCAGGGTCCGGGGGCGCGCAGCCCCCGGTTCAGCAGATCTTACTGACACTCGGCCTTTGCGGCGTTTGTCGCAGCGGTGATGCCCGACAGGCTGAACGTGTCGACCGTCTGGGTTCCGCGCGACGACATGCCGGTGATGACTGCTTCGGCCCCGGCACGCAGAGCGGCGATCAGGCGGGCATCTTCGGCGGAAGACCCGGTCCAGGCGTTTTCGCCTTCGGTGAACAGATCGAACTCCTGCCCGCCCACATTCACATCGACGGTCGAGCCGGGACGGAACGGGTAGCCGCCGGTGAAGCTGACCTCACCCGCTGCGCCCGGACGATAGGCGACATAGAGGCGGATATCGCCGCGCTGCACCTCGACCCGCTGCCCGTCTTTGGTGTTCACGGTCGATTTCGGCGGGGAAACCGCCCAGCATTCGCGGGGATCGCTGCCCGCGAAAACCGTCCAGTCACCCTCGGTCGTGACGACATTGGTGGATTCCTGAGACTGTGCAGCACCGGCGAGACCCGCCGTGACTGCCAGAATGGCGGCAGCGCCGCGCAAAATATTCCTGGTCATGTTCTGCCTCCTGCCAAAGCTTTCTTGATGTGCCTGTGGCCTTCAATTCTCTTCGTTGACAAGATAGCGCCAAATGATGGCGCGAAAAAACCCCAATTGGCAGAAAATCGCGCATTTGTCAGTTTAGAGAGAGGAGGCGAACACATGCCTGCGGAAGAAATGATCGAACTCTGGCGCGGAGGGTTGCGTGAAGGGGTGCATCGCGGGCATGCCGTGATCCATGATGGACGCGATATAGTAGCCGCCTGGGGTGATCCGGCGGCGGTCATTTTTCCGCGCTCCTCCTGCAAAATGGTGCAGGCGCTGCCGCTTCTGGAATCCGGTGCAGCGGATGCCGCCGGTCTGACACCGGAACGGTTGGCGCTGTCCTGCGCATCGCATAATGGCGCGGCGCTGCATGTCGAAAAGGTCGGCACTTGGCTGCATGGGCTTGGGTTGGGCGACGACGATCTGCGCTGTGGATGCCATAAGCCCTGGGACAAGGCAGAGGCGAAGCGGCTGACCTGTTCGGATCACGCGCCGAGCCAGATGCACAATAACTGCTCCGGCAAGCATGCCGGGTTTCTGACATGGACCCGCCACGCCAAGGCCGGGCCGGAATATGTCGAGGTCGATCACCCGTTGCAGCAAGCGATCCGGCAAGCGACGGCTGAGGTGACTGGTGAGGAACCGGCAGGTGTCGGGATCGACGGTTGTTCTGCGCCCAACTTCGCCTGTTCGATTACCGGGCTTGCGCGGAGCATGGCCGCCTTCGCGCAGCCAGCGAACAACGCCCGGGGCCGGGGCATGGGGCGGCTGGTTGAAGCGATGACCGCCCATCCGGAGCTCGTCGCCGGGGAAGGGCGCGCTTGTACCGAGTTGATGCGGGCCATGAATGGCAGGGTGGCGGTCAAGACCGGCGCGGAGGCCGTGTTCATCGCAATCATCCCGGAAAAGAAACTCGGCGTCGCCGTCAAGATCGAGGATGGCGGCACCCGTGCCTCCGAGGCGGCGATTACGGCGCTTCTGGTTCATCTGGGTGTGCTTGATGAAAACCATCCGGTCGTCGGCAGGCTGTTGACCGATCCGATGAAGAACTGGCGGGGACTGGAGGTCGGCGGGTTGCGGCTGTCGCCCGGTTTTCCGGTGTGACGGGAAGGTCGCCTGCGCCAGATAGCCACATCGCTGGCGCGGGCGAGCCGTAAGAAAAACCCGCTGCGAGGACGCAGCGGGTTTTGAATTTTCCAGCCCTGAAGGGCGTCGCCTCAGCCCTGACGGGCTTTGAAACGACGATTGGTCTTGTTGATCACATAGATCCGGCCCTTACGGCGCACCACCTGGCAATCGCGGTGGCGGCTCTTGAGCGAGCGGAGCGAGTTGCGAACCTTCATCGGTCTTCTCCTCATCGCGGCGCTCAGCCAAGCGCCTTGAAACTGAAATACCCCCGGCCCAAGTCCGGGGGCGCGAAAATGGTGGGCGGTACTGGGATCGAACCAGTGGCCACTACGATGTCAACGTAGTGCTCTACCGCTGAGCTAACCGCCCCTTCCCGTGCGATTCGGCCAATATGGCGCGGCACCGCGTCGGTTCGGGGGTCTATATAGGCAGTCTCTCAGGGTTTCAAGACAGTTGGCGACAGAAAACGACGCAGATATAAATGGGATCGAGACCACATGGCGGTAGCCGGATTGCACAGCGATTCCGGCGGCAGGGAGCACGAAGAGATGCGGGAAACGCCGGGTGATATATACAGCCATGTTCTGAGCCGTCCGCGTAAGTGGGAAAGCGGCGTGATCGTGTGCTCGCCGCATTCGGGACGTGACTTTCCAGCGTGGTTTCTGGAGGAAACATGCCTTGATGTGACGGCGCTTCGGTCTTCGGAAGATGCGTTTATGGACCGGCTGATCGAACCGGCGCTTGCAGCGGGGGCGGCGACCCTGGTTGCGCGGATACCGCGGAGTATTGTCGATCTGAACCGAAGCGCCTCCGACCTCGATCCCGGCGCGGTTCGGTGCCGGGTCACGCGCCCGGCCACGCCACGGGCGCTTGCCGGGCTTGGGGTGATTCCCCGCGTGGTTTCAGCCGCGCGACCCATACGCCAGCGGCCGATTGCGATGGCGGAGGCGAAGCGGCGGATCGAGACCTATTGGCGGCCCTATCACAAGGCGCTGCGCGGGCTGGTGGATGAGGCTGTTGCGCGGTTCGGCTGGGCGATCGTCATCGATATGCACTCCATGCCGCATGAGGCGATTTCGCATCTGCTGCCGCCCCGGCCTGACATTGTGATCGGCGACCGGCATGGGATCAGCTGCGGTATGGTTCTGCGAGAGCGGGTTTGCGCGGCATTCCGGCGCGCGGGCTTCAATTTGCGACTGAATGTGCCATTCTCCGGCGCGTATGTCGCGAATGCCTATGGTCGGCCGACGCAGGGGGTGCATGTCCTGCAGGTCGAAATCGACCGTTCGCTTTATCTGGATCAGGCGGAAATGAAACCCTCCGCCGGCTATCCACGGCTCGCGGGGCAACTGGCTGATGTGTTGGGCGAAGTTGCGCATCTGAGCCCCGATGCCCCCGCAATCCGGCACGCGGCAGAGTGAGCGTTGATCCTGTCAGGCCGGTTCCATGGCGTGATGGGATGGTGTTCCATGCGGCGAATCTTGTGCTGACCTGCGGGTCTAACCTTCTGACGCTGCAACGTGACGATGTCGACCATATCCCGTTTCCCGGGCTTTGGGATCTGCCCGGGGGCGGACGGGAGAACGGTGAAACCGCGACCGAATGCGCCCTGCGGGAGCTGTGGGAAGAATTCGGCCTTCACCTGCCACCGGATCGTCTGGAGACCGTGACGGCGTTCCGAAGCGCCACCGTTCCCGGGGGCGTGTCCATTGTCTTCACGGGTCAGCTTGGCCGCGACGATGTGAAGGCGATCCGTTTCGGTGACGAGGGGCAGGGATGGGCGCTGATGCCGGTTCGCAGATATATTTTTCATCCGCAGGCCGTCCCGCATTTTCGCGGCCGCGTCGCGCATTGCCTTTCTGTGGCTGGATTAGAGCATTTGTAAAGTTGCTGCGGTCGAGGGTGGCTTTGCACACATAAGCTGGTGCTTACGGCTTCACGACGGTGTACCAGTCGCGCTGATCGTGATGGCGGTGATAGTGCTTATATTCCGACCATCTGCCGCGTCGGCGTCAATCGTTCAAAGCGCTGCCCGCTTCAACTGCTTCTATGCCGTTCCGGCAGCCCCGCCTGATTGATTTCCCTGCTGGTTGTCATTGCAACAAAACAACTGACGTGGGGTAAGTTGTCGCCTCCACGATCTGATAGTGACCTCGCGTCATGCCTTGGCCCCATAACTTCACTCAACTGAAGTTCAAATTTTAATTTATCGCTGTACAAAAATAACTTTATCGTAAATACAACTGGTTACGTTAAGTTGTATCTTTCCGGTGAGTTTATGATTCCACGACGTAGTTTGGCTGATGTAGTGTTCGAGCGCCTTGAGGCTTCCATTAAGTCCGGTGCCTATTGTGAGGATGAGCGACTTCCGACGGAGCATGATCTGGCGACGGAATTTGAAGTGTCGCGACCCGTGGTGCGAGAGGCGCTGCGTCGTTTGCGTGAAAAAGGGCTGATCTATTCGCGTCAGGGTGCAGGCAGCTTCGTCAGGTCGTCCGGTATCCGCAATCCGCTGGGCTTCAGCCCGCTCGAAAACATTGCCGATCTGATGACGTTCTATGAATTCCGTCTGGCGGTAGAGCCTGCGGCTGCCGCGCTGGCGGCAGAACGGCACGATGCGCGGATGCTTGAGCCGGTGGCGTCCGCTTTTTCCATGATGAAGGACGCCGCCAACCGGCAGATTCACCGTGAAGACGCGGATTCGCAATTTCACCTCGCCATCGCTGCTGCGGGCGATAACGGGTATTTCGCCACGACAATGGCGGCGCTGAAGGAGCATATCGCGGCAGGAATCCGGTTTCATGCCATTTCGTTGAAGCGAAACCCCGACGGGCTTCTGCAAACACTTGCCGAGCATGAAGAGGTTTATGAGGCGATCAGGAACGGTGATCCGGCGACGGCGCGGAAGGCGATGCAGTCCCATCTTCTTGCGTCGCGCAACCGCCTGTTTGAGCGGCGCAGATCGGGCGTGGCGGTCTGACGACTGCGGCTACCAGATTTCGGAAATCGCCTTCGCGCAGGCCATGACATGCGCGGGCGCATCCGCTGGGAATTCATGAAGTGCGACGATGGAGACGGCGGCTTCCGCAGGCTGTGCGGCGGGATCGGGCGGCATGATGGGTGCTGCGATTCCGACCGCGCCCGGCTGCAACTCACCCCGCGTCATGGCGTAGCCCTGTTCCCGTGCGCGCTTGACGGCGGGCAAATCACCATCGGCTGCGGGCCGGGCGGACAGAATTGCGTGCCCGGAGGCCCCGTGAATGAGCGGATGTTTGAAACCCAGCCGATAAGAAACCCGCAAGAACCCGTCGCCGCCCTCTTGCACCAAAGCGACGACAGCATTCGGGCCATCGGCGAGCACAAGACAGGACGTCGTCCGCGTCGCCGCTGATAAGGTGGCGAGATGCGGGGCGGCGGCGCTCAACCTGTGCTTCTCCACATGCGCGGCGAGCGGGATCAGCCCGGCACCGAGAACGGCGCGACCGTCAGGCAGGCGTCGTGCCAGGCCATGCGCCTCAAGGGTCGCGATCAGCCGATAAGCAATGGCTTTGTGGACAGAGAGACGATCTGCGAGTTCGCCCGGCCTGAGCCCCTCCGGCGTTTCCGAAAGCAGGCCCAGCACAGCCAGCCCCCGATCCAGAGTTTGAAGAGTCGCAGCAACCATTTGAACTTTCTAGATTATTCTGTTGACAGAAAGATGTGGCAGATATATCGATATTAGTAACAAAAAGTGCATTAAACGACAACTAGTATCGGAGGGTAACGAGTAGACGCAGCTGATGGCGGTTCTGGAAAATCTGATACCCCATCTGTTTTAAGCTTTCCGGCCGCGTCCCGCCGGAGCTTCATCTGGAAAAATCTATGGCTGCCATGCGAATGAGGCGCATCTCGGCCGATGTATAACCTGTGCCTGCGCATGGATCTGGCCGGCGGAGATACGGTCGCGGATTGCGCGGGATCCCGAGGGAGGAAGCACAAAAATGAAAACCATCTTAACCGCCAGTGCGCTGGCGCTGATCGCGGCTGCGCCGGTCATGGCCGAAACGAAGCTGACGCTCAGCCACTATCTGCCAGCAGTTCACGGTATTCATACCGATTTCATCGAGCCGTGGACGAGGCAGGTATCCGCCTGCACCGATGGCGAAGTCACCTTTGATATTTACCCGGGCGGCACGCAGAAGGGCAATGTCGCAAAGCAGCAGGAGCAGGTTCTGGCTGGCGTCGTTGACATCGCGCACGGGCTGTCGGGGATCCCGCGCGGACGGTTCAACCGAACGTCGCTGGTCGAGATGCCCTTCCTGACGCGCGATGCGGGCGCTGCGACGCATGCGCTGTGGTCGCTGTATAAGGAAGGTGAGCTTGGCAATGAATATGACGGGCTGAAGGTGCTTGCGCTGCATGCGCATAATGGCGGGTTGCTGCACACGAACGGCGTTCATGTCGAAACGATGGAGGATATGAAGGGGTTGCGGATCCGCACGCCTTCCCCGCCCGTGTCCGAAATGCTGACCTTCCTGGGGGCGACGCCGCAGGGTCTGCCGCCGGGCGAGGTTTACGAAAACCTTCAGCGCAACGTGATCGACGGGACCGTGTTCCCCTGGGATCCGATCAAGAGCTTCGGTCTCAACGACGTGTTGACCGACCATCTCGATATGGGTGCCTACACGGTGTCGTTCTTCTTCGTCATGAATCAGAAGAAATACGACAGCCTACCGGAGAAGGTCCGCTCCTGCATCGATCAGGCGTCGGGCGACAACCTCGTCGGTAACTTCGCCGATTGGTGGGACAGCTGGGACGCTGCGGGGCGCGAAGAGGCTGAGGCGGCAGGGCACAGAATCACGGCGCTTTCAGATGACGAACGTGATCGCTGGCGTGACGCCGTACAGCCGATGATCGACGAATATCTTCAGACGATGCAATCCGATGGGGTGGAGGACGCGCCGGAACTGTACCGGAAGTTTCAGGACAAGGTTGCCGAGTTCGAAGCTTCGCAGCAGCAGTAATACCACCATCGGCGCGACGCGAGGTCGCGCCGATGTGACAGCTTTCAAGGAAAATAAATGGCTTCGTTTCTTCGCCGCATCGACGGCCTGATCGAAATTCTTGCCGGTGTCGGTGTGCTCGCCTACTGCGCCGCTGCCCTGATAAGCGTGGCGGATGTGATCGGTCGCCGGATTGGGACGCCGGTGCCGGGTGTCGTGGATCTGGTCCAGCTTTTCATCATGGCGGGGGCCTGGTTGTCGATCCCCTGGGGCTTTTCGGTCGCCGCGCATGTCGGCGTCGATTTTCTTATCGAAAGATTACCGCGCGGGATTGGCCGCAGCCTGCATGGTATCGCGGCTGCATCTGCGATGCTGCTGATGCTGTTCATCTTTACCGAGTGCATTCCGGCCTACCGGATGCAGATGATGCTTGGCGACAAATCCCAGCAGCTTGGCATCTCCATCGGGTTTTATTGGACGCCGCTGCTGATTGGCGTCGCTGCATCCGTCCTCGCCCTTATCCCGGTTCTGATGCGCCTGTTTCTGGATCTGCCGCAGACCCGGCATGCCACCCATTGAGGTTTGAACAATGTCCATGCCACTGATCGGCCTTGCCGGTTTTGTCCTGACGCTGATGCTGATCGCCACGGGCTTTCCGGTCGCCATCTCAATGTCGCTCATCGGGTTGGCCGGAATTGCGCTGAGCGGCGGGTTCGGGCAGGCTGCCTATGTGTTGTCGACCGCTCCGTTCGAAGCCATCTTTCCTTACAGCTTCAGCGTCATACCGCTATTTGTCCTGATGGGCGTGTTTTCTGCCCATGCGGGCCTGTCGAGATCGCTTTTCGATGTGATCAATGCCTTTGTCGGTCGGTGGCGGGGCGGTCTGGCGGTGTCGACGGTTGGCGCGTCAGCCGTGTTCGGGGCGATTTGCGGGTCATCGCTGGCGACGGTCGCCACGATTGGCCGGGTCGCGATGCCAGAGATGCGGCGATATAACTATGACGACAGCCTCGCCGCGGCCTCTGTCGCTGCAGGAGGGACGCTCGGGGTGCTGATCCCGCCATCGATCATTCTGGTCATCTTCGGCCTGCTGACTCAGACGCCGATCGGGGCATTGTTCATGGGCGCGATAATTCCGGGCCTGCTTGGCACCGTACTTTATGCTTTTGCGGTTATGATCAGGGTCCGGCGCCGCCCCGAGCTGGCGCCCGCGGGCGAGGTGGTCGGTTGGGGGCAGAGGATCTCCCTCTTGCTGCGCGTCTGGCCGGTTCTGGCGTTGTTCGGAACCGTCATCGGCGGAATGCAGTTGGGCTGGTTCTCTCCGACCGAGGCTGCGGCAGTGGGCGCGTGCGGCGCGTTCTTGCTCGCGCTGGCAACGGGCGGGCTGAACCTGCCGGTGCTGCGCGACATCATGCGTGAAACGGCGGCGCTGACGGGGATGATCTTCCTCATCCTGATCGGCGCATCGTTCTTCAATTTCTTTCTGGAAACCACCGGCCTGCCGATGATGCTGGCTCAGGTGATCGGCCAGTCGGGTTTGCACCCGACAATCGTGATGATCCTGATCCTGCTGTTCTACATCGTGCTTGGCTGTTTCATGGACTCGATGTCGATGGTGCTGCTGACCGTCCCGCTGCTCGCGCCAGTTGCGCTGGCGCTGGAATATGACATGGTCTGGTTCGGTGTGCTGGTCGTGACGGTTGCCGAAATCGGGCTCATCACCCCGCCCGTCGGCATGAACCTGTTCGTTGTGCAGGCGACCGTGCCGGGGTTGCGGCAGGAAACCGTGATCCGCGGGATCGTCCCGTTTATCGGCGCGGATGTCCTGCGGCTCGCCCTTTTGCTGATCTTCCCGTGGCTGGTCTGGTCCGGAATGTGAGCCGGTTCAGGGCAGTTCGTCCAGAATAGCCTGCGCCGCCGCGCGCGGATCGGCAGCCTGCCAGACCGGGCGACCGACGACGATATGATCGGCCCCCGCCGAGATTGCATCGGCCGGTGTTTCCACGCGTTTCTGGTCACCGAGTGCGGCACCGTTTGGCCGTACACCGGGGGTGACGATCAGCCGGCCTTCGGATTCCGGCAGCGCGCGAATGGCCGTCGCCTCGCGGGGCGAGGCAATGACACCATCCGCCCCGGCCTCGAACGCGCGCACGGCGCGCTCCACAGTCAGGTCATGCAGATCACCCGGCGCGATCATTGCGGCGTCCAGATCTGCCCGATCCAGCGAGGTCAGCACCGTGACGCCGAGAATTTTCGTCTGTGATCCCGCAGCACCTTCCTTCGCCGCGCGAACCACATGCGGATCGCCATGCACGGTCAGAAAATCCAGATCGAACTGGGCCAGACCACGGACGGCCGCTTCGACGGTCGCGCCGATGTCGAACAGCTTCATGTCGAGAAACACCCGCTTGCCCCGTTCGTCCTTCAGCTCACGCGCCAGCGCCAGACCCCCGCCGGTCAGCATCCCGAGGCCGATCTTGTAGAACGACACAGCATCCCCGATCCGATCCGCCAGCTCCTGTCCGGCAAGCGCATTTCCGACGTCGAGTGCTACGATCAGGCGGTCGTCCAAGGCGGTATCCTTTCGAGAAGATATATTTGCAGGGGGCTCTCTCACGGCCTTAGCCAATAAAGCGCATCGATGCCAGACCGACCAGTATGACAAAAGACTGAAAATGCGGGGCGATTGCTGTCTTGCGGAACTTCTTACTATTGCATCGCATACCCTGCATACCCATCTGAAACCCGAAGACCCGCGACGACATTGTGCCAGATCTGGGCGGTGCCAAAGGCGGGGGCTGCAAAGGAGAGATGTCCATGGATATGGAAAAATTTACCGAACGTTCGCGCGGGTTTATGCAGGCTGCGCAGACGATTGCGATCCGCGAGGAAAATCAGCGGGTCATGCCGGAACACCTGCTGAAGGCCCTGATGGATGACGATCAGGGGTTTGCGTCCAATCTCATCACGAAATCCGGGGGCGATGCGAAATCGGTGCGGCAGGCGGTCGATGCTGCCGTTGCGAAGCTGCCGAAAGTGTCGGGCGGTGACGGGCAGGTCTATGTCGATCCCAGCATGGTCCGGGTTCTGGACGAGGCGCAGAAGCTTGCGGACAAGGCGGGTGACAGTTTTGTTCCTGCCGAGCGTATTCTGACCGCGCTCGCGATTGCCAACACCAATGCGAGGGATGCGCTTGCGGCAGGGAATGTCAGCGCGCAGCAACTGAACTCTGCGATTAACGATATTCGGAAGGGCCGAACCGCCGACAGTGCGAGTGCCGAGGACAGCTATGAGGCGCTGTCGAAATACGCCCGCAACCTGACCGAGGCGGCGGAAGAGGGCAAGATTGACCCGATCATCGGCCGCGACGAGGAAATCCGCCGCGCCATGCAGGTGCTGTCGCGCCGGACCAAGAACAATCCGGTGCTGATTGGTGAGCCGGGCGTGGGGAAGACCGCCATTGCCGAGGGGCTGGCGCTTCGGATCGTCGATGGTGACGTGCCGGAAAGCCTGCGGGACAAGCAGCTTTGGGCGCTCGATATGGGTGCTTTGATCGCCGGGGCGAAATATCGTGGCGAATTTGAAGAGCGGCTGAAGGCGGTTCTCAAGGAAATCGAGAATGCAGCGGGTGAGGTCGTGTTGTTCATCGACGAGCTGCACACGCTGGTCGGCGCAGGCAAAACCGATGGCGCAATGGATGCCGCGAACCTGATCAAGCCCGCGCTTGCCCGGGGCGAATTGCATTGTGTCGGTGCCACCACGCTGGACGAGTACCGCAAATATATTGAGAAGGACGCCGCACTTGCCCGCCGTTTCCAGCCCGTCATGGTTGAAGAACCGACGGTCGAGGACACGATCAGCATCCTGCGCGGCATCAAGGAGAAATACGAGCTTCACCACGGTGTCCGCATTTCCGACGGCGCGCTCGTCGCGGCGGCGGAGTTGTCGCATCGCTACATTACCGACCGTTTCCTGCCGGACAAGGCCATCGATCTTGTCGATGAGGCCGCGTCGCGGTTGCGGATGGAGGTGGATTCCAAGCCGGAAGAACTCGACGCGCTTGACCGGCAGATCCTGCAAATGCAGATCGAGGCCGAGGCGCTGAAGAAAGAGGATGACGCCGCCAGCAAGGACCGGCTGGGTCGGCTGGAGAAGGAGTTGGGCGATCTGACCGACCAGTCGAAGGCGATGACCGCCCGCTGGCAGGCGGAGCGTGACAAGCTGGAAGGCTCCCGCAATCTCAAGGAGCAGCTCGACCGGGCGCGTGCCGAGCTGGATCAGGCCAAGCGAGAGGGCAATCTCGCCCGCGCGGGTGAGCTGTCCTATGGCATCATTCCCGGACTGGAAAAGCAGCTTGCCAAGAGTGAAGGCGGTGACGGCACAGACGGCGTGATGGTCGAGGAGGCCGTCCGGCCCGAGCAGATCGCGGAGGTCGTCGAACGCTGGACCGGCATCCCGACCAGCAAGATGCTGGAGGGCGAGCGCGAGAAGCTGCTGAAGATGGAAGAAATCCTCGGCAAGCGCGTTATCGGCCAGTCCGAGGCGGTGACGGCGATCTCCCGCTCCGTCCGTCGTGCGCGCGCCGGGCTGAACGAGGAAAGCCGTCCTCTGGGCAGCTTCCTGTTCCTCGGCCCGACCGGCGTTGGCAAGACCGAACTGACCAAGGCGATGGCGGAATATATGTTCGACGATGAGAATGCGATGATCCGCATCGACATGTCGGAATATATGGAGAAACACGCCGTCGCCCGTCTGATCGGCGCGCCTCCGGGCTATGTCGGCTATGACGAGGGCGGGGCGCTGACGGAGGCCGTGCGCCGCAGGCCCTACTCGGTGATCCTGTTCGATGAGGTCGAAAAGGCGCATCCGGATGTGTTCAACGTGCTGCTTCAGGTGCTGGATGACGGTCAGCTGACCGACAGTCAGGGCCGTAAGGTGGATTTCAAGAACACGCTGATCGTGCTGACCTCCAACCTCGGCAGTCAGGCCCTGTCGACCCTGCCGGATGAGGCGGATTCGACCGATGCCCGCAAGGACGTCATGGACGCGGTGCGCGCGCATTTCCGCCCCGAGTTCCTGAACCGTCTGGACGAGATCATCATCTTCCGCCGTCTGACGCGCGAGAATATGGATGGCATCGTCAAAATTCAGCTTGCGTTGCTGGAGGCGCGGCTGGCGGCCCGGAAAATCTCGCTCGATCTGGATGAGAAGGCGATGAAATGGCTGGCGGATGAAGGCTATGATCCGGTGTTCGGTGCGCGTCCGCTGAAGCGGGTGATACAGCGGGCTTTGCAGGACCCGCTGGCTGAAATGCTGCTCGCTGGCGAGGTGCTGGATGGGCAGACCGTGCATGTCAGCGCGGGCGATGACGGCCTGCTGGTCGGCAACCATATCGGGACCGCCGGGCACAAGCTGGGTGCCGTGGGCGAGGGTCCGAAGGACGCGACGCTGCACTGATCCAGCCGGACGAACATATGAAGAAGCCCCACCTGATCGGCGGGGCTTTTTCACGACAGAAAATCTCGCTCAAACGAAATTGTGAGGTAACTTTTCCGGCCTCTCGCCCGTACCCTTGATACGAGCTTTTCGATTTTTCCGATTCCAATGGTAGGAGCGCGCCATGAAACTAAGCTGGTCCGATGTCACCCCTGAAGCCGTCTGGCTGAACCGACGCAGCTTCATGGCGGGCGCCGCTGCCGGTGCCGCCACGCTTTCGGCAGGTTCGGCACTTGCTCTCAGCGGCGCGCCCTCGCGCCTGTCGACCGATGAAAAGCCGAACAGCTTCGAGGAGATCACCAATTACAATAATTTTTACGAGTTTGGTTTCGGCAAAGAGGATCCGGCGCGCTATTCCGATGCCATGACAACGGACCCCTGGTCGGTGGAGATTGGTGGTATGGTGGAGCGGCCCGGCAGTTACGGGGTCGAGGATCTTGCGCCCGAAAACGCTCTGGAAGAACGTATCTACCGGCTTCGCTGCGTCGAAGCCTGGTCGATGGTGATCCCGTGGCTTGGCGTTCCGCTGGCATCGGCGCTGAACAAGGCCGGAGTCGAGCCGGGGGCGAAATTCGTGCGATTTGAAACGCTCTACAGGCCGGAGGAGATGCGGGCGCAGCGTGGCGGCGGCATTGACTGGCCGTATCACGAGGGGTTGCGGATCGACGAGGCCATGCATCCGCTGACGATTCTGGCCACGGGTCTTTATGACAAACCGATGCCCAATCAGAACGGCGCGCCGATTCGGCTGGTCGTGCCGTGGAAATATGGGTTCAAGTCGATCAAATCGATCGTGAAGATCACGCTGACCGATTCCCAGCCTTCGACGAGTTGGGAAACGCTGCAACCGCGCGAATACGGTTTCTACGCCAACGTGAATCCCGAGGTGGATCACCCGCGCTGGAGTCAGGCGACGGAGCGTCGGATCGG